>CAYLKS010000064.1:0-16087 GCA_964384205.1 uncultured bacterium
CCGAATACGAATGTGCATATCCTAAAACTCCTACTTCTCTATAAGAATATTCAATAGAAATAGCTTTATTAAACATCAAATTATATAATATACCGAAACCAAAAGAAAATCCATATTGACTTTTCTTTAAAAACAATCCCTTATATCCGGTTCGTAAATATAAAGAACCAAAAGAAGGTATTGTATATTTATATTCAGTACCTAAATTCACATACTCATAATTATTATTCGGATGTAGCGCATCTAAGCTCAATGTCAAACGTTGTAAGGAAGTTGCAATGGGATGAATAGAAAAACCTATTCTAAAAATCAAAGGTAATTCCCATGAATTTGTTTTATACTCTACAGGAACATCTTTATAATTTCCATTTTCATTCGGATATGGGTCATGTGTTTCAAGCAAATCCATACCTGAATATTTCATTTCTGTACCATAATTTGAAATATTCATTCCAATAGAAAGTCCATCCAAATTTTTTCCTGTGGGAGATAAAAAAGGAGTCTTAATAATAACTCCTAAATCTGTGGCAAAAGCCTTACTATAAGAATGCCATATTTTAGAAGAAATAAATTTTGCAGAATACCCAAAAGCAAACCAACTGGTAATTCTTCGTCCAAAACTCAATGTCATACAATAATCATTTGCGGCAAAAGTCTCCCCTGTGCCTTCTTGCAATTCCATTGATGTCACTTCCATTTCGCCATAATTAGAATTATAAACAGCAAACGCTATAGTACCTATATTTTTTAAAACAAGCCCTGCCGCAACAAAAGATAAATCAATATTTGCAATCCACGGCTGATAATATAACATAATCTGAGGTTTTTCCATAAAACCAAGCCCAGCAACATTCCAGTATATCGATGAAATATCATTAACATCACTAACAACTGCATCTCCCATACTAATTCCTCTACTACCAAATCCTATCTCAAGGAAATTAGCAGTAGTAGAACCTCTTCTAACAGGATTTTGGGCAAAAATCTGCAAAGTAGTAATAACCAAAATAAATATAATAATTTTCTTCATTTTTACCTTCCTATTTTATAATAGCAAATTTACCAATTTTTTTAGCTCCTGTCTCTAATGATTTAATGTAATATATATAAATTCCAGCTGCCACATCTAAACCCTCATCAGACTTTAAATCCCAAAAAGCAGTGCCATTATCTGCTGGATTATCAACTTCTATTTTATCTACAAAAACCCCACTTGATGTAAAAATCTGTATTTCACACTTTGCTGGTATATGCGTAAACATAATTTTTCTTCTTTGATTTAATTTATAATTAGCAACTGCCTCCTCCATACTATTCGTCATAACATAAGGATTGGGAACTACTTTTATATTTTCCATTTGGCTATTTAACCTATCCTTATCAATAATACTTGAGCTTTTTATACTAAATATCAAAGAATCCGATAAATAAAAAGGCCTTTTGAATGTAATAAAATACACATCATTTGCTTCTGGCAATTGTGATTCATCTTCCGCATTCTTAAAATCAATAACAAATACAGTCCCACACCACTTATTATCTTTATTTACGACTCCTACCAATACTTCATCTTCTAACATATCATATTGCCCATTTCGGTTCAAATCATTGACAATCATATCAAGCTTTTCATAAGAACCTGTAGAATCTAAAAATGTTTTATTAATAACATAAAAACTAAAATTTTGTTGAACTAAAAGATATTTGCCATTAACAAATTCATTATCTACTCCTCGAATTCCTCTTCTATTATTAGAAAGCCCTGTAAAGACATTTGAATCATCTGTAAAAATAATTTCATAATCCCATGGATAATATGTTGATTGTAAAACAGTTGGCTGAATATTAATAGGTGCATCTCCTACCTTCCAGCCAGAATTTATAGTATCAAACTCTGCTATTGTATTACTGCACGTTATTTTTAACCTCACTCCATCAAAAACATCTGTATATATATCTTTTGTAGGATTAATTGACCAGCCGCTACCATTGTTACCAATACTATCATAATAAACTAAATTATCCAAAACATAGTTAAATTTATCCTCATAATATACAAGTTTATTACTATCAGTAACATCATATACATAAAAACCGCTTGTTAAATACTGCAATGCATTATCATGCGTCCTTAAATAACTCACAGTATCTATTGTAAATTTAATTTTATATTGATGTGATTTAATTTCATTATTATTCAAAATTTCAGGAATAATAGCCCCCTTACCAATTTTTATATCATTTAGCTCAACATTATATTCTGGAAAAACATACCCTGCAGAAACGACATGGGGAGTAACTATTTGAACATTTTTACTTACTTTCTTTACATTTTCTGACTCATCTAATTCTATAATCAAATTATTTTCTGATGGGGCAATGCCATCTTCACCAATATCAGGAATTCCATAATCATAAGCAACAAGCCCATAATAATAAGTTTTTCCATTTTTTACATTAGTGTCAATAAAATAATGCACAATTCCTGACTCATCACCTAAATAATATCCCATACCATTAACCAATGCAAAATTGGTGAATCCCTGAATATTATCAATTTTATCACATTGAAAAATTGGTTTTTTGAACATAGGAACACCATATCCATCAGTAACAACCTCAGCATCTGAAAATTTCTTATCTGTTGCACGATAAAGTTTATATCCCTCAAAATCATTAGTATTTCTGAGTAGTGGTTCTCTTGTTAATTTATCAGCAACAGCATCCCATGTTAAAATAACCTTTCCATCTAAAGCATATGCTTTTAAAGTAGGCATAAGAGGAGGACTTGCAAATCTGTAATCTCCCTCATAAATAACCTGTACTATCTCTTTTTTCTTAAATAGGGAAGGTGCTTTATGTTCAACCGAATTTAATCCTTCCAACGGATCATAAGAATGTAAAATTGCCATAGAATATCGTTCAGTTCTTCCCTTATATAAAGGGAAAACCCCTGATGCAAAAAACTCAATCAAATTTTCAGGTTTGCCATAATATTCTTCTAATTTATTAGAACTCATCATAGACCACATGCATTTGTCACCTCTAAAGGTACGAAATTCTCCCTGCCTACTCTCTGATGGATACATTTGAAAGGCGGTTAAACCAATTTGATCTGATTCTGAAATATCTGTCAAATTGAAATTAGGTTCACAACCAACACCTTCTTTAAAATCTGGCCTATGATTACATTCAGTACCATCTGCATCAGGCCCATTATAATTTAAATCACCAGGAGCAACCCCATCTAATCCTACATCATCACCAGGGTTTTCTCCAATATCATAAATACCATTGTTATTTACATCATTTCCATCCTGCCAATCTTGATCCTCATCTGCATCCCAATGAGGTTTTAAATCCTCTTCTTTTAATCCATAATATTTCAAAAACTTATCCAGATTAGCAATACCCTCTGTAGGACCTATAATCTTTGTTGGTTCGTTATCTCTTTTTTCATCAAGCAATCCATCATCATCATTATCAATACCTTCATAATCCAAGCCTGGACTTTCCATATATGCGAATCCCATAGTACCAGTAGGCACTCCACCGAGTCCTGTACCAGAAATATCCCATGAATAAGCAAGGTCTATATATGTATTAAAATAAGCAATTTCATCATCTTCGTCACCACCTATTGCATTATCCACATGAAAACCAAATGCCATATCGGGAATATCATAATCTGATATATTAGAAATTTTATATTCCCAAAAAATAGCATCTCTTGCCTGTGGATTATTCCATTGAAACCCTCTGGTTTCTACTCTAATACCGAGTCCCCCCCATGGTTTACCATATTGAATTGTAACGTCCTTCTTTTTATCACCAATATAGACTCCGGGTCTGGGATAATATTTCACAGTATCATCATTGCCTAAATATTCCTGATCTTGAGCATCATTAACAACAAAAAAAGTTTCAAGATCAGCTTTAATAACTCCTCTACCGAACCTTCCATTCCATTCGCCAGGCCATTTTTTACTGCCACCAGTAGATGGCCAACCATCTACTGGCCATGATTCTTTTATATTACTCATCGCTGGATATTCATTATTTTCATTGAAATAACCAAAAACCGGATAAAATCCCCAATTTATCGTTCCTGTGGGATCAGTATCCATGCCTTCTCTATAATTTGTTTGACAAAAATATAAAGTATCAAGATCCGTTCTACTTTCAATTTCAGCCTTATCTGTAACTGGCACTGAATCATTCTCTAAAAATACACGCGCTCCAATTAATACTGCAACACCATCTAACATTTTTAAACCTTCATAATTATTTGGCCACCTTGAAACATCGGATCTTGGCCAATCTGATAATTGAGTAGTATTTTTAAAATATAAAAAAACTCTATTGCCTGTCATGAAACCTTCTCTAATTGCTGCTATATCACCAGCTGGATCATCCGGGCCTTCATAAGGCCTGCCCTGGCCCCAAATTATCCCTAAACTTAATAACATAAACAAAAAAATTTTTCTCATCATAAAACATCCCCACTTTATTAAAATTTTATTCCTATTCCAAATTTAATAAAACGTGGCATACCATACATTGATGGATCACGATAAATATCCATATAATCATTAAAATTACTCCTATGGGCATTTATGATCTCCGGCCTGACAATTGTAGTATATGCCCTTCCTGTATATTGATTAACCCTTTTTTCATTCTTTCTATCCAAAAGATTATAAGCTTTAAGATACAACACTGTAGATAATTTATTCCAAATATCAATATTATAAGATATATTTAAATCGAACCTATAATTCGAAGGCCTCCAGCTATTATTTGGTAACAAATTTATTGTAGCTAAATGACTTTCAAGAATCGGCACCCATGTATATGGCATACCTGAATTATAATAAAAAATCAATCCTGCATTAAACTTTTTGGT
Organism: uncultured bacterium; assembly: GCA_964384205.1. Taxonomy (GTDB): domain Bacteria; phylum JAGOEH01; class JAGOEH01; order JAGOEH01; family CAYLKS01; genus CAYLKS01. Next base: position 4,907 of record CAYLKS010000064.1, read on the forward strand.
AACATATTCTACTAAAAAATTTAAAGTGTGCCGCTGATCCCATTCTAAAGGAATTAACTGACTAATCGGATCCATGCTATTGCCTGCTCGTGTAAATGTTTCCAGAGGATTATCTGCAACCCCCTTGGTGTACTGTAAGGTATAGTTCAATGTTAAAAATAAATTTTTAGTTAAATCATAATCGACTTTTACTTCAAACCCCTTAACATTCCCATAATCTTTATTACAATATAAACCATATCTAATCTGGTTAAAAGTTGTAACAATCTTGGTACTCAAAAGATCATAAATATCACGATAATAAAGAACAACATCTAAATTAAACCCAGTAAATATCTCCTGCCATAATCCAATTTCATATTGTACCGTTTTTTCTGATTTAATAGTAGGATTTCCCATCACAGTTGAATAATCATTTGGAGCCACCCTATAATTATGGTTTTTATACAATGCATAAAATGGTGGAACCTGAAAAAAATGCCCATAACTTATATGAGCCACAGCTTTTGTCCCCAATTGATAAGAAATACCAAAACGAGGGCTTAATTGCCATTGGTATGGTGCTTTTAATAAAGTAGACATTTTCTCTGGATTATCCGGAAATCGCAACTGATTCGCAGGATTCCTCCACTGAGATGGATAATAGGAATTGGGGTCAAATCCATCATATCTTACTCCTAAATTCACTACTATCTCATTAAATTCCATTTTATCCTGAAAATAATAAGAAATTTCTTTGGGCTCTACATCATATAAATCTGAGTAAATACTATTTGTATCTTCTGGTAAAACAGGTTCATAATTAGGGAAAACATATTTATTTATTGTGTCATCAAAATAATGATAATATTCATCCTTAGTGCCACGATATTTATTCAAAATATAATAATCTTTATTCTTCAAATGATATTTAGTAAAAAGAAAGCCTGTTTTTATTGAATGGTTATTGGTTAATTGATATGTAATATCATATTTAACATCCGTTTTAAAAGTTTTTCTAATTAAATGACTTTTGTCCTGGCCACCTGTATAAAAATCCGGGCCACTTCTTACAAGATAAGCATCATGCGCATATCTTTTATCCAGAGGATTTTCATATACATAAGCTCCTCTATAATTATCAAGATAGGAAACTTTAAATTCGTAAAATAAAAACGGTGCAATAGAATGATTAATTAATACCGCAACCATTTGAGAATTATTATAATTAGTTAACATACCATCTGGATTATATTTAAACAAATGATTATAATTTTTATACTTATTATATGTTCCAGTATAATTAAGACTTAATTTAAAATTATCAAAAAAATTAAAGGATAATTTTGTAAAAAAATTAAAAAGCTTATTAAAATTCAAAGGAACAAATTTATTATCACCTGTATGCTCACTATACCAGAGAGAAGAATCCTGATATAAAAAATTGCTGTAATCATCAACATTAAATCTCCTAATACCATTCAAATAACCTTTATCATAATTATACCTTGTATTAATAATAAAATTAATCTTATCTTTTATAACAGGCCCCTCTAAAAATAAATTTAAATCAAGGTCTCTTGTTATTTCAGTATTTTTAAGGCCAATAAAAACATCTTTATTAGCAGTGAAATAATTACCTGCTAAAATATTTGCTTTAAAACCAAAATTATTATTCCCATTTTTTGTAACAATATTAACGACTCCACTCATTGCTCTTCCGTACTCAGCATTAAAAGTACCAGTAATTACCTCAATATTACTTATAACATCATTATTTATTTCAAGATCTTGCTTTTCTTTTGTAAAAGCATCGTCAACAGCTACCCCATCTACAAGATAAGTAACATCAGAAAGCCTTCCACCTCTAAAATGTTTATCTACAACACCTGATTGCATCTTTATAACATCTTGAACATTTTCCACAGGTAAAGTAGAAAGTTTATCAGATGAAATATTTTTAATTGACCCTGTTTGATCTTTTTTTATATCTATTTTATTAGCAAAAACAACTACTTCATCTCCATGGATTTCAGTAACATCTAACTCAAAATTAACATTAGTAGTCCTATTAACCGCAACCTCAACTTCTTTGACAACCTGAGTTTTATAACCAATCATTTGAGCCTTTATATTATACCTTCCCGGAGGTAAATTGATTATAAAATAATTCCCGTCATTATCTGCAACAGCACCAATAATCCTATTAAGTTTTATAATTTTATTTCCGTCCCATTTCTCGTAAATTAAAATCTGAGCAGAAGGCAATGCTTCTCCTGTGGCTTTATCTATAACCCTTCCAGATATTTTACCCGTTGTTTGAGAAAACATAACAACAGGATAAAAAAGCATTAATAAAAAAATAAAACAGAAACGTTTCATATATCTCTCCTTACTATAAATTTTCTTGTTAATTAATTCCAATAATTAATTAACCAATTAACTTATAATTTGTCAATATTTTTTTTAATTAATTATTTTTTAAATAAACAAAAAAGGATACATCACTAAATCATTAATTATCATATAATTAAATATTTTTCTTAAACATGGTTCGTCTTAAAATTTCTAATTCTTGCAAAAAATTAGGTGTAAAATCTGATTTATTTGCTTTGTCTATTTCAGCAACTGTCCAAAATTTTATTTCTGATATTTCATTTCTATCAAACTCAAATGGGCCATCATAAACAGTAAAAAATGAATATACAAATTCACTCTCAATCTCATTTGTCATTATATATTGAGCCAATTGCCAATATTTTTCAGGAAAAAATCCAAGTTCCTCCCTTGTTTCTCTCATCAAAGCAGTAATAACATCTTCACCACTTGATATATGTCCACCAACAGCTGTATCCCATTTATCTGGCTGAATATCTTTATTTTTCGATCTTTTTTGTAGTAAAAGTTCTCCTTTAGAATTAAATACATGCAAATGAACAACTGGATGTAACAATTTAGGATTAGAATGACATACACTTCTTGGGGCTTTGCCTATAACATTCCCATTTACATCCACGAGATCAAACCATTCTTCTTCACTATACTTACGGTGGCTGAGATAACTTTTAATCAAATAAAATAAAAATATAACTCCTAAAATTATATAAAGCAAAAATCCAGAAATAAATGCCCACCATTTTTTTGATAAAAAGAAAGCAGAATAAACAATAAGTACAGTATGAAATAAAAGCACCCAGAAAAATATACTAAATATCTTTTTCATTATCCTATTATCAACCACCTCTAAATTGAAATTTTTCATATATCGTCCAGTCATTTTCAACAATATAGGATAATCTGAAAAAGCAGATATTCCAATAATAACAAGAAAAACTAACTGTATTGCAGCGGGCTTCAACCTAAAATAAATCTCATTATTTAATAATAAAGATACTCCTCCTAAAATCACCAAAAATCCAATATCAACCAAAATAATCTTTTCAATCTTTTTGGATTTTTTATATTCCCATATAAGCTCAATTATTCCTGATAAAATAGCAACAATTAAACCAGGTACCTCTCCCCATAAAGAATCTACAAGTATAAAAATAAAAATTGGCAAAAAACTATAAACAAAAACCATTATCAACCTACAACTTTTGTCACAAACGCATTTTTATAACCAATATTTTTAATTACTTCTAAAAAAGATTTTGCCTCTTCTATGTTAAAAAAAGATCCGCATTGAATTTTATATAATTTCTTATTATTATCAGGGCCATTAATATAAACATTTTTCAAAAATAATTGAAGAGATTGAAAAAATTCATAAGCTGATTTAGGGTTTTGAAAAGCAGCTATCTGAACAGTATATACTGAAAAAAGAGAATCTTTTAAAATTGCCAATGTTGAATCTTTAACCTCTTTTTTCATCTTTTCTTTAGTAGTATCTTTTATAATTTTATCAATTAAAAAATCTGGAGATAATGGACGAATTGCAACTTTAACTGTGCCTTTTTCAATCATATCCAACTTCTTTGCAGCCGCATATGATAAATCAATAATTCTATCTTTTTTAAAAGGACCTCGATCATTTATTTTTACAACCACTTTCTTATTATTTTCTAAATTTGTTACTTCTACTAATGTCCCCATCGGTAAAGTTCGATGAGCTGCTGTCAAAGAATACATGTCATAAGTTTCACCGCTTGCTGTAACCTTTCCATGAAATTTTTTAGCATAAAAACTTGCAATTCCTTTTTGAATAGGATAAGAAAAAGACAAATTGCTTAAAATTAGAAAAGTAAATATCAATAATTTTTTCATCTTTTACTCCTTAATTTTCAAAATAAGCATTGTCATATCATCTGTAACATTTGTATGGCCAATAAAAGATCTTACATCTTTTAACACAGCTTCTCTTATAGCCCGCACATTACTTTGTCTATTATTAAAAACAACCTTAACCAACCTTTCTTCACTGTACTCTTCTTCATATTTATTAAATGCTTCACTAATTCCATCGGTATATAAAAAAACCAAATCTCCCGGTGCGATATCTATTACCCCCTGTTTGAAATCCACTTTCGGCATAATACCTAATAGCAATCCTCCTTCTTCCAGAGTATAAATTTTACCATCAGACTTAATCAACCATGGGAAATTATGCCCTGCATTTATATAATACATCTTCATATCTTTTAAATCTAAAATTCCAGAAAAAAATGTTATAAATCTTTTTCCTTTTGTATTATTATAAATTATATTATTAAGATTCTTATTTATCTCTACTAAATCATTTGTATATAAAATCATAGATTTAATAGCGGATTGCACGCCTGCCATCAACAATGCAGCAGGAGCACCTTTTCCAGAAACATCTCCAATAACAAAAAAAATGCGGTCTTCTCCAATTATGAAAGTATCATAATAATCTCCACCAACCTCAAGGCAAGAAATACTATAAGCATCTATTTCACATTTTTTAACAATAGGAAATTCCTCAGGTAGAAGAGATTTTTGTATCTCTTTTGCAATATCCAATTCTCGCTGAAGCCTCTCTTTTTCTATTTTCTCTTTATATAAAGTTATATTTTCCAAAACCGATGCCACCTGATTGGAAAACATATTAATTAATACAATCTCCTCCGTATTTAATTTTTTAGTTATTCCCTTATAACTAACTCCTAAAAATCCTAATAATTCCTTACTGTGGATCAATGTCCACAAATAGTGTACCCCCAATTGATTAAACATATTATAAAAATTTTCAAGTTCCTTTTTATCCTTTAATAAATCTATCTCAATATAATCATTTGATAATGCTATACTTTTTATATTTAGGCTTTCTCGTTGATTTAACATATATTCAGATACTTTTTGAGTAGCATAATCATGAAATACCAGCCGATTATTACTCAAAAGAACTATGCAAACATTGGATATAGTTAAATTCTCTTCAAAAATAGAACCTATTGTATTCAAAACCTCATCTATTTCAAATTTCCCCATAATTTCACGAGCTAAAAATTGCATATTAATCTTTAAATCATCACTCTGCTTAACTAAAATTCTATCCATCCATAGATCAACAAAATTCAATAACAATGGAATTATTAAAAGACTAAAAAATAATATTCCGAAATCAATAAATGGTGCCTGATAACCTAATTTTATAACAATATATTTTTTCAAACTATCATACCAGGTAAAATAAATAAGATAAATAAATAAAAATATAAGAGCAAAAAAGATTCCTTTCTTAAAAACTAAGGGTAACTTAAGAAAATTATATCTAACAGAATTATAATAAAAAAGAAAAATCGATATAAAAAAAACAATCAATATTAATCCTGAAACAAAAAACTGACCAAAATAGTTCAAATTACATATTAAAATTGCCATTCCCATCAAAAAAAAGATAATTATATTAACAATGGTTTGTTTTTTTACCTCTCTTATATAAACAAATTCTATCTTTTTTATCAAAATAACCAACGTTAAAATAAAAAGCCCCAAATTTATAAAAAATACAAAATGAGAGTTGATTATATAAATTATCTCTACAAATTTAAAAATATAAAAAAATACCTCTTCTGTTACCTTTAAAAGAGGGGATATCTCTTTTGAAGAATAATACAAAAATTTTATATAAGACGATAAATAAGCTGGAAAATTTCTAAAAAAAGTTATTATAACATATAAAACATAAGGTAAAAAAACAAAATACCAGATTCCTTTTACTTTTTCTACTATCCTGGATTTAAATGGTAAAAATAATGATAAAATAAATAATTGAGGAAACACAAAATTATTAATGGAAATATATTTATGCTTTACGGATTTAAAAATACTAATACCAAACATCTCTCCTGTTATATAAATAATATTATTAAATAAAATTAACCCCCAGATAACAAATAAAATAACAAACATTTTATGCAGGATATCTTTTTTCTTTATTGATAATATTTGATATACCAATGAAAAATCTACAATAAATAAAATAAGATAAAAAAGAAATAAAATATTATTTATGTTCATAAAACTTTGTAACTATTGTTTCTGTTCCATCCTTATGAAAAATATATTCTATTTTATCAACTAACTCTCGTGCAATAAAGATACCTCTACCGTCAGATTTCAACAGATTATCACTGTCCAACGGATTTTCTATCTCAGCAGGGTTAAATCCTTTCCCAAAATCTCTAATTTTAAATTGTATTTTATCATCTAAAATAAACACATCCATTTTAACTTCTTTATTTTTATCGAATTTATTACCATGTTCAATTGCATTGCTAACAATCTCACTAATAGCAATAATTACATTATAACTCTGATTACTATCCAATGGAGTTAATTCTAAAATATCCTCTACATAAGATAAAAGAACTTCTAAGACTTCAAAAGTAGAGGGAATATCTAAATGATATTCTTTATCATTGATCTTTGAAAATTTTAACATAACATTTCCTATGTCTTGGCCCATCAAATTCACAAAAGATGATCCCCTGCCATGTACCAAGCAGCAATTCTCCATTCTCTATAATTAAGCTTAATTGTGGGCCAAAAAGAGAAGATTTAATATGAGCATCACTATTCCCTTCATAATGAGAATAACTATTACTTTGCGGTATCAATGAATTCATAGTTTTTACAATATCAGATTTAACAGATGGATCGGCATTTTCATTAATAGAAACAGCGGCTGTTGTATGCGGAACATGAACAACAACTAATCCACTTTTTACATTACTTTTCTGTACAAAATCTTTTATATGGTGAGTAATATCAATCAATTCATTTCGTTGATGAGTAACAATATTAATAGTAAAAAGCATGATTGCTCCCTCCTTTTAAATTGCAAACCTAAAATTGATAATATCGCCATCCTTTACAATATATTCTTTACCCTCAAGTCTCCATAATCCTTTTTCTTTTGCTTTTTGCATAGAACAACCACACGCTATAAAATCGTCATAATGTACAACTTCTGCCCTAATAAACCCTTTCTCTATATCAGAATGAATCGTTCCTGCTGCTTTTTGAGCATTTATCCCTTTTTTAATAGGCCATGCCCTTACCTCATCTTCACCCACTGTAAAAAAATATATATAATTCAATAAATCAAAAGCTGATTTTATAACCTTTACTGTTGCCGGTTCTTCAATGTTATAATCTTTCATAAATTCTTCTCTATCATTAGGTTCTAAAAGAGCAATTTCTTTTTCAATCTCAGCAGAAATTACAAATGTCTTATATCTATCAAGAATATCTTTATCCAATAAATCTTCAGCTTTTATATTTTGTTGCCATTTTTCCTCATCAACATTCAATGCTATCAATATAGGCTTTTGAGTTAAAAATTTATACCCTCTTATTACTTTTTCCTCTTTATCTGATATCTCCACATTAGCAATTGGAATATTATTTTCGATATTATTCAATAATTTTTCTAAAACCTCTTTTTCAAATTTTAACTCAACATCATTAGTCTTTTTAAGTTGCTTTTCAATTCTTTCCAGCCTATTCTCAATAATAATCTGATCTGAAATCATAAATTCGGATAAAATTGTCTCAAAATCAGATGATAAATTACCAATATCCCCAAATGCTTTTAATACAACTATAAAACCATCCATTGTCTTATAATGATTCAATAATTCCGCTTCAAAACCTTTAAAATCCTTTTTCTCCTGCTGTATCCCCATAAAATAAACAAACTCAATTTTTGCTGGCACTTTTTTCTTAGGCTGATATATTTCATTCAATTTTTCAAGTCGTGGATCATAAATATCTACCATATTTGCTACATATCTATTCTTCATCAAAGATGGATGGTTAATATCTATTTCTTCCTCAATAATGGCTGAAAATAATGTCTTTTTCCCTGAATAAGGAAGTCCTACTATTCCTATTTTCATAATCCTCTCCCTTTATTTTAAATTACATCCAAACCCCTGCAATCTCTTGCCCACAATTTTTACACTTTCCACTTACTATGCTTTTCTGCAAAATATAATACCCATATCTCTGAATAAGAACAGCACCACATTTAGGACAATAGGTATTTTCATATTTATTCCCGGGAATATTCCCAGCATATACATAATTTAACCCCTCATTATAAGCTATTTCACATGCTCTTTCTATAGTTTTCACAGGAGTTGGTGGCAAATTTTTCATCTTATACTGTGGATAAAACCGACTAAAATGCAATGGAACATCTGTTCCTAAATTTTGTTTCACCCATCTAACCATTGATCTAATCTCATCATCGGAATCATTCAATGTAGGCACTATTAAATACACAATTTCTAACCATATCCCATTTTTTTTTATTTCAACTAAATTGTCCAAAACAGGCTTTAAACGACCACCACAAATTTTTCTATAATAATCATCACTAAACGATTTAAGATCTATTTTTATAGCATCTAACACATCAAATAATTTTTTTAATGGTTCTTTATTAATAAATCCAGCTGAAATCATTACATTTTGTACTCCATATTCTCTGGAAACTTTTGCCAAATTATACATAAATTCATAAAAAATAATCGGCTCTGAATATGTATAGGCAATAATGGGAATATTCTCATCTTTTCCAATAGCAATAAGATCCATTTCTTCCATTGTCCTGGTCTGCAATTGCGAAGATTTAAACTGAGATATTTCCCAATTCTGGCAAAATTTACATCTTAAATTACAACCAGCCGATGCTATAGATAATGCTTGAGCACCCGGCTTAAAATGAAATAATGGCTTTTTCTCTATAGGATCAATATGAATAGCTGCTATCTCTGAATAATTCATTGAGAAAAGTTCACCTCCAACATTCTTTCTGACCCGGCATACACCGTATCGCCCATCTGATAAAATGCAATTATTAGGACAAAGATGACATCGAACTTTATTGTTATTTAATTTTTCAAAAAAAAAAGCCTTATATTTATTCTCTTTCCCAAATATTATAGAATTATAAAACAATGTAGATAATAAAGAAAAAGATATATTTTTAATGAATTTCCTTCTATTCATAAAATAAATTTTTCTTTTATATTTTGTAATTTTTCCATCAACGAATTTGGGAAAAAATTTACAAATTGAATCCAATTATATATCAATTTATCCAAAATTTCAGTTCTTTGATCATAATTTAAATCCTCAATATGTAAAGAATACCTTAAAAAAGTTAACATCTCTTCTAATTCATTCTGACCATCTGCATACTCTGGATTCCAATTTAGCAAATTCCTAAGAATTAAAAAAATTTCCTGTGTTTCATTATAATCACAACCAAACTCATATAAAATATCTAATATATTATTAAGATATTTCCTCTGTTTATAATAATTCTCAAGATAAGTAGCATATTCAAACAAATATTTATCCTGTTTTTTAAACTGATTTAAAATATCATTCCAGCTTCCTTTACTTATTTCAATAATAGAATTTTCTTTTAATTCGTTTATATTAAAATTTTGCCCCATTATCCATAATGAAAAATCTTTAAAACTAATTGGCTTTTTAAAATAATATTTTGGTAATAAAAAAACTGCTTTTTTATTTGATAACATAAAAGAATTGCTTATTATGGCTCCAAGATTAATAATATACTGCAAATCTTTGTCAATACCAAAAAAGATATCACCATTAAACATCTCTATCTCTTTTTTTTCAAAAAAATAGGTAAAACTTTTTTTATTAGGAACATCATCTTTAAATTCCGGACTATCCCAAGGGGTAAATGACTCTTTTATCAACCAAATATTTTTGTCCATAGGCAAAATCCTTTATAATTTAGGGAGAATTTTAATTAATAAAATTACGATAATCAACAATACTATTAAAAGTATTAAAGAAGTACCACCTGTTGATGATTGATAAGTACGCTTAAATTTAATTTTATGTCGTTTTCTATTCTCTATTATTTCTTTAGCCTTAGATTCTTTATACCCCGGAACATGAAATTTTTTAGATTCTGGCAATTTAAAAAAACTACCCATAGGCTATAAAAAAAAATTTAAGGTTGCATTCACTAATGGAAATAATACAGCACCAATAATTCTCATACCCGTTAAATATGAAAACAAAATAATCCCAATAAATAAAAAAGGCCCATAATATTCCAAAAAACTTATAATATTATTATATCTATATGGCAATAAACCTGACAAAATTCTAAAACCATCTAATGGATATAACGGCAAAAGATTAAACCATGCAAGTACAATATTAATCTGAATCGTAGCTATCATCAATTTAGCAAAAACTCCCACCCATGATTGAGGATTAACATACCCTATATTAAAAAATGTAAAAATTTTAGCAAGCAAAAAAGCTAAAATAAAATTTGAGGCAGGACCGGCTGCTGCTACCAATACTATATCTCTTTTAGGATTATTTAAATTCATAAAATTGACAGGAACCGGTTTTGCCCATCCAAACCCCACTAAAAATAACATAGTAGTACCTATCAAATCAAAATGAGGAATAGGATTCAACGTAAGTCTACCACTTAATTTAGCTGTGGGATCGCCACATTTATACGCAATATAACCGTGAGAAAATTCATGAATTGTTATCGCTATCAATATTGCTGGTATCAAAATAGGATTTAATCCCATTACTTAATCCTTGTTTTTATTTGTCTTATTATATAAAAAATAAATATCTTTGTCAATATCTTTTAACTAAAAGTATTGGGAAAATAAACAGCATATGCAAAATATATAATTTTAAAATTAAACTCCATAA
>CAYLKS010000065.1:0-15591 GCA_964384205.1 uncultured bacterium
TTTCGAATATATCAAACAGACAATATCAGTCAGTAGGATTATACTCGAATATATCAAACAAACAATCAAATGTTGTTGGATTATACTCGAATATATCGAACAGACAATCAAGTGTTGTTGGATTATTTTCGAATATATCGAATAAACAATATCAGTCAGTAGGATTATACTCGAATATATCGAACAGACAATCAAGTGTTGTTGGATTATTTTCGAATATATCGAATAAACAATATCAGTCAGTTGGATTATATTCGAATATATCGAACAAACAATCAAATGTTGTTGGATTATACTCGAATATTGTTGAAAGACAATATCAGTCAGTTGGATTATATTCGAATATATCGAACAAACAATCGAATGTTGTTGGATTATTTTCGAATATTGTTGAAAGACAATATCAGTCAGTTGGATTATACTCGAATATATCGAACAAACAATCGAATGTTGTTGGATTATACTCGAATATTGTTGATATTAAAAAACCGTTATTAGGATTATTTTCGAACGTATCAAACAGACGATCAAATGTTATTGGATTATTTTCGAATATTGTTGAAAGACAATATCAGTCAGTTGGATTATACTCGAATATATCGAACAAACAATCAAATGTTGTTGGATTATACTCGAATATTGTTGATATTAAAAAACCGTTATTAGGATTATTTTCGAACGTATCAAATAGACAAACAGATGATAATGTTGGGTTATATTCAAATATAAAAAAACTTAGAAAAAGTCTATATAATATTGGTTTATATTCGAATATAATTGAAATAAACCGTTCGATATTGTCTTTTTATTCAAATATAAAAGTATCTAAATCTAGTGATATTGGTTTATATTCGAAAATATTAAACAAAAAATCCAGCAATATTGGTTTATATTCGAATATAATTGAAATAAACCGTTCGATATTGTCTTTTTATTCAAATATAAAAGTATCTAAATCTAGTGATATTGGTTTATATTCGAAAATATTAAACAAAAAATCCAGCAATATTGGTTTATATTCGAATATAATATCATTTGAACAACAGAATTTTGGTTATTATACGAATATAAATGCAACTAGATTAAGTTATTTTGGTTTATATACGGATGTTAGTGATTCTAAGCTTAAAACTTTAGAGTTGTACACTAAAATATCTGAAGAAAAAGTAAACGAATCGAGTTTTGGTCTGTTTACAAAAATAGTAACTTCAGATTTTCTTTTTGAATTTTATGATAAAGAAACTAATAATCCGATTAATGATATTGAATGGTCATTTATTGTTGTAAAAAATGATACTTTTATTTTAATAGATTCTGGAACAGCATCACATACACTTAATATTTATTTAGATGATTATAATTTATTAAAAAAGAATAATGAATTTTATTTTAATTTTAATAAAATAGGTGATTTTGATTTCGAAGCAAATATAAAATTTTTATACTATTACCATCAACATTCAAATAAAAAACATTATCTTGTTAAGAAATTATATTTAAATAAGAAAAAAACATCACAAAATATTGTTAAAATAGGTGGAGGAGCAGGAGTAGGTGCAGAAATAATCACTGTTCGGTCGAAATTACTAACTAAACAAAATATTGAAGTGTTGTGTGATTTAAAAGAAAACATCACAGTTAAGTCAAAATTAATTAACAAACCTTACGGATAGAGTCGGGGTTTCTACGTTTGAGGAGATTTTTGATGGATAAACCAGTTTTAGAAATAGATGTTGGAAAACCTACAAAATTAAAATTTGAAAATATTGTGACAGGTTCAGAATCTATTCCATCATCTTTTTTAACGATTAAAATAAACGAAAATATTAGTTTACAAATTAAAGGTAAAGATAAGAAAGATAATGGAAAATTAATATCTGAAATTGTAATCCCTCCAATTGGAGATTATTTTAAAAAAACTACATTAACAGAAACTAAGCTTTGGGTAAAAGTTTCTAACTCGATTTTTACACCTTGGAAAAGTAAGGTTAAAATTATTGAGCCTATTTCTGTTGAAAGTTGTAAGTTTGAATCTGAAAAAGAAAACATACAACAACCGAATGTAACTTTGTTAGAAGTTAAGCAGGAAGAAGAGATAGTTGAAAAAAATAATACTATGAAGAAAAAATTTAATATCTCGAATTTTAAAAAGAATTTAAGTTAAAAAAGGAGAATTTTTTAAAAATGTCATTAAAAACAACTTCTATAAAGCGAATCACAAAACAATCAAAATTGAAACTTCTTATAGGTAAACTGGCTGTTAAAATAGCAAAAGAGAAAAATGATCCTTTAGCAAAAAAATATGATCGAACTCGAAAAAAATATTTTGATATTAAAGATAAATTAAATATTAAATATGGCAAACAAGCGAGAGTACTTGCAAGACAAACATTGCAAAAAAGTAAGGATTGATAGTCAACTAAAGCAGACAAGGTTTTTGTAACTTCAATACGCTTATTGATCAGAGGGAAACAGGTAAACCAGACAATTTTTTTACTTGTTTAATATAAAAATATTCAATTAAAAATTAACTTTTTAAATTGCAAAGTAAAAGGGGGTTTTTTGGACAATTTCAGTAGTGTTTTAAATTTAATTGGTTGCAATAATAATTGTCAAAACAAAATTGAACAAAGCAAACCGTTTGATTTGAATTTGTTTTTAGATGAATTACACCAATATAGTGAAACGAAGAATAGAGATTATCATTTGAAGTTTGCGAAAAATATTAATGCATATGATTTAACATCTAGTTGTATAGCACAAGTATTATTTAAGCTTTATAAAACACCTGTTAATTCTTTTGCTGATAAATGGTTACCAATTCTAATGAGAGGTTTTATCGGTCAAGCAGTTCATAATTTCATTCAATCAAACACTAACCAATTTTCAGAATTGGAAAGGACTTTAAAAGTACCATCACTTCGTTTTTCGGGTCGTTTAGATGGATTGATTGGTTCGAATGTATTAGTTGAAATTAAGTCTTGTCCATATAATGATTATATTAAAGTTATTAAATCACAAAAACCCCGTTCGGCAGATTTTGATCAAATTGTTATTTATCGATATATGCTACATAATCATTTGGAAGAAATTAAAAATAATAAGGAAAATTCGAAAAATAATGTTCCTAGTTTGGATAAATACAATATTAATAAAATACAATTTATTTATGTTGCTCATGATTTAATTTCACAAGATATTGAAGATTTTTCATTGGCAATTAAAAAAATATCAGCTTTGAAAAAGCAATTATCATCGAAAAATAATAAATTCTTTTTTATGACTTCGTTAATTATAGATGTTAACGATCAAATAACAAAACCTTTCGAGGAAAGACTTTTAGGAAAATTAAAAAGAATTAATAATTATTTACAAACAAATCGTTTTCCAACAAAAGATGATCCGTATATTGATAAAAAAAGTTGTTATTTTTGTTTATATAGAAATATATGTCAATTGCAAGGTTAATTTGTTCAACATTCGGCTGTCAAAAAGAGCAAGTCAGTAACCCAACGGCTAAAGCTAGAGGTTTCCACGCTTGAGGAGGTTTTTGGTGAATATAAAGAGTGTAAGAAATTATTCAAAAGCAACGATACCATTGCGTTCAAAAACAAAAGAACCTTATTTGAATTTTATTTTTGTTTACCCAATAATTTTTGATGAAACATTAGTTGGAAAATATCAAGATAAAATTAGAAGTTTTATAGCATTATCTTTTCTTGACAATATTTTTACAGAAAATGTTATAAATATAGTTTCAAAAGCAAGCGAATTAGATGAATCATCAAATATAAAAATTTCTGATCTAATCGGAAAAGTTTTATTAGGCAAACCAATTCCATCAGACACTCAAAATGTTGCTTTTGATTTTATGAAATCAGAAGAATATAAAAGAAAAATACAAGAAAAAATTGTTGATTTAAAAAAAATTCTTGCTAATAATCCATTGATTAAAAAATTAAAACCAAAAATGAGAATGGTTACGTTAGATAATTTGATTGATGTTCCAGTTATAGTCGGAACATCATCAGATCAAGTTAACTCATTTACATTAATGTTGTTTCTAATCACATCGGTAGGCATGAATGTTCCGTTAATAACTGAAGGTAATGTAAATAAAGTTTATAATAAAATAAAATCAACACCAAAAGATAAGCTTCAAACATTGTTAGTAAATTCTGTTTCGTATGTAGGAAAAGATAGAATTTATAAATGGCTTAAAAAGATTCCATTAATAGGAAAAAAATTAGCTAGATCTCGTAAAAAATCATTAATTGAAAAACATGAATCTTACGCTTCAATAAAATTAAGAAAAATATCCCATCAAGTAGAAAGATCTCCTCTTATTGATAAGTCGTTTGATGTTATGAATACATTAACTTTTTATGACATAGATAGAGTTAAAACAACTTTTTTAAAAATGTTGAATAAAGATAAACTTCTTGAAGAATTTCATTTGAATACTGCAACAAATTTATCGACAGTCGTACAAAAAGTTTCGAGTCGTTCACAAAGAATATTTGATGATGGAATGAATTATATTGAAAGTGGTTTATCAATTATTGGTTATCCATTATTATCATCAATAAGTCATTTATTTTTTTATTCATCACATGGTGGATATCCAACTAAAACAGTGACGGCTTTATATGAAACTGTTTTTACTGAAAGTTTTTTAATAAAAATGTCTGAATATTTTGATGAAACGTTAAAGGAAGTTATTATACGAAATATAGAAAAAGAAAATGTATCATCAGATAAAATAAAGTTAATTAATTCATATTGTAATGATATTGAAGATCATGCTAAATTATTAGAGAAAGTTAAGAAAAAAATTAATGAAACGTCAATACCAATTCCAATACCAAGTAACTTAGATTTTACAATTTCTGATGAATCATCAATAGAAGATGAAAGAAAGTACGAAAGAATTCAAACTATCAAGAATGAAATTGTTGAATTTATAAAAATGACTGAAAAAATTTTACCGTTGTTATTGAAGGTTAATAATAAAAGTTGGAAAAAACTGAAAATGTTAATGACTGATGATGATTTCAGACTTATTTATGATTCAACTCATTCAGCAGTTAATATTATTATTAATCATGTTAACAAATATTTTGATAAATATTTTGCTGATAATACGGGTTCAGATGATTTTCATATATCTGCTATGACTGGAGATGTATTTAGATTAATAACAGATATGAAGGTTTTTCTTATACAAGTATTGTATTTTATAGTAACATTATCAATTGAAAGTACATTTTGTCGTTTAATTAATGTTATTGATGTTGAATTAGAGACAACAAAAAACGAAGTAATTGATTTTCCAAATTATACATTAGTTGTATCATTAGAAATGGTTTTAGCTTTATATTCTGCTTATATATCTGTTAATTTAAAACAATTAGAAGATGTATCATTTCGGGATAAAAAATCAGTAATAAGTTTAACTTCAGGTTATGTAAAAGGTATGGTTGAATATCTAACTACTAAATTAGCTATACCGAATTTAGTAGTTATCGATAATAATACTAATACTGTTTATTATAAATTTATGAATATGAGTAAAATTAATAAAATTAAAATGACAACAATTGATTCTTATATTAAAACTTACTCACAATCAAATGAAACATTCGATTTATACGGGAGAATTTAAAAAAATGTTGATAGATAATTGCGACGAACAAATAAAAATTATGATGGAATCACGTGATGCTTTAAGAAAAATTAGATTGAAGAAAAAAAACACTAATAAACCAGTTTTAGAAAGCATGACAGAAAGTTTTTCAAAGTATGATCGTGGTAGAACATTGTACGAATTATTTGATGTAAATGTATTCGAACAAAAAGCACGAATGGATATATTATTTTATGAACAACTTTTGCAAAAGATATCAGATAGTGAGCAAACATCAAAAATACAGGTAATCATAACTGATTTATTGAAAACTGTTAAAAATATTTATGAAATAATTGATGTTCAACCACAGGTTTATGGAAACCACAGTTTTGATTTGTTGTCAGAATCAATAGATTCTGTTAATAATAAATTATCAAAAACTATACATAAATATATTAATAAAAATTTTTATGATTTGACTGTTGAGCAACGTATGAAAAGGTATGGGGATAAGGCTAAAGAAATAGTTTCTAAAATAATTGTTGAAGATGAAAATGATATTAATGAAGCTATAGAATTTGCAATAAAATCGGTTATTATTGAAAATTTTCTAACTAATGTTTCATTTCCATTTGCAGTTTGGTCTAGAATTGATTACTTAATGGAAAGTGAATTATATAATTTAGCTTTCAACCAAGAAAAATTATTTAATTTAGTTAATGAATTTAAAACTAAAAATAGTAATTTAGCTAAAATTATTTCAACAAGTCTTTAAAAAGTCGAAATAACAAAAAAGTAAAGATTGCTTAAAGTGAAGGAGAAGTTAGTGATGCGTAAAAAAATTCTTGATACGTATAAGAAAATAGAAGATTCACTGTTGTTCAATAAAAAACTTGAGATGGATATATCAACACATCTTTCACAAATAGTTTCGAAAGCATACACACAATCATTACAACAATCGGAAAAAGGTTTTTGTTTTAAATTTTCATTACCGATTATTGCTGTTCTTAAATTATATAATTTACTTTCCTTGGATAAAGTCGCCGTTAAAAACAGTTTTGCTGTTGATTGGGGGCCTGGAGCAGCAAGTAATTATATGCATAGTGATCCATATTATCAAATATTATTGTTACTTATTTATTATGGTTTAAAACATAAAAAACCAGATATAACTGAAAAAGCTTTATTTATTTTTTTAATGAAAATATGGAACGGCAGACTTTCAAAATATATTAAATATTGTAATCCAAAGATTATGACATATGTAGTTTCAAACATGAATCAACGGTTTATCGTTGCTAAATACGATTCACCTTTATTTATGATTAGAGACTATTTTATTCCGACATTATTGAAGAAATATTCAAGTTATATATTAAAAGATCCAGCAGGAAAGCATGGTTTAAAACATTTATTAGAGCAAAGTTTTACAAGAATGGCTCAACTTTTTGTACAAAATACTGGTTTAAATCCTGAAACTGGTAAAGTTGAGAAAAGAGGTGGTTTATTACCATTATATATGAAAGCTAAAGAAAAAGGCCAAGAAATATCCAATCCATCGTTCGTTACTGATGAAGAAAAAGATAAATATGAATATTATTTATCAATTAGTGATAGAGAAGTTATAATTAACAAAATAGCAGATTATATAACGACTAATCCTAATATAGTATATTCTAAAGTAGTGTTAAATACTATTTATAAACAAGTTAATGTAAGAAAACAATTAATAGATTTAATATCAGAGAAAATACATACTTATGAATTACATGATCAAATTTATGAATTAGTATTGTTGATGTTCGAAAGATTAGATATTCAAAGTAAAGATGATATAAAAAGAAGTGATTTATTTTCAGATGTTAAAAAGAAAATAATTTCTTCAAAAAATAATGTAACAGTTAATAAAATTCGAAGATTAGCAAATTATATACTTAATTACATTTTTGAAAAAGCGAAAATTATTTACAGTGGAAAGCCTTTAAAAGTTGAAATGTACAGTCAACCTTTTCAAGGAGAATTACGATCAGTTGTGTATTATATATTATTATTTGATATCAAAAAGTTTATTTCTTCGAACGTTTAATTTTCTAAAAACCTGGTGTATATTACGCCAGGTTTTTTTTAAATAATCAACTTTAATTGAAAAAGGAGGATTGCGCAATTTCTACAAATAGTTAATAGCGCAAAAAAACAATGGGTGGTTTTTTAAGTAATTATTTAGAAAGTAAAGTTTCTAAACTTACAGAAAATTTTTTAACGAAAATTTTTAACGATAACGAAAGTAGTATTAATCAAGATCAATATACTGTTATGGATTATATAAATTCTGTTTATAAAGATTCTGAAGGATATTTGAGGTATTTTTATAAACAATTTTATAAAGATTATAATCCAGATATTAATGGTTTTATACTTTTATTTATGATTCCTCCTGATTTAAGTGGTTTTAAAAAAATGTATAATGAGTTGTATGGAGATTTTTCATTTTTTTCAGAAGTTCAAAATTTTTTTACTTTTTCAGCAGTTGATTTTACACCCCCATCTGTTCAAGTTAATAGTGAAAAGATTTTATCAAGAAGTGGTGGTATTCCTTATGCGACGGAAGTTACAAATACAGATCAATGTAGTATAACTTTTATTGAAAATTCAAAAATTGATATTTATCATTTTCATAGAGTTTGGATAAATTATATTCAAGCAGTTTTAGAAGGTTTAATTCATCCAAGTGAAGAATATTTAGATAAAAGTAACAATCGTTTATTTGGAGCGATTGATTATGCTTCATCATTGTATGTTGTTAAATATTTACCTAATTTGAATAAAATTTTATTGATTGGAAAATGTATAGGTATTTTTCCACAACTTTTACCTGGAAAGGAACTTTTCGGTCAAAGAACATCTAATGAATTAACAACACTTCCAATTAATTATTTCTGTCCGCTTTATAGAGAAGCTACTTGGAGAGAAGGTAATGTTGATAATTGGATTTTTAAAGAGTTTAATGATTTAGTGAAAACAAAATTTTAATCGACAACCTTACAACTAAAAAAACAGCGTTTCCTCCCCATGGCTAAAACCAGGGGTTTCCACGTTTGAGGAGATTTTTGATGGATTTTAAACCTAAAACTCCTGAAGAGTTTATTAATTATTATTTTGAAGCTTTGCGAGATTTATTAGGCGTTTACAGTGTGCAAGTTAATAAAGTTGGATTCATTGGTTTTCTAATGAATGTTTTGGGTCATACAAATTATGATTTAAAAAATTATTATGATTATTTATTTAAAGAAGCTTTCGTTTCAACTTCTGAAAAAGATTCAAATATCCATTTACATGCTTCTATTTATGGTTATCATCCAGGTTTTGCAACAGCATCAGAAGTTTTTGGAGAAATTGAATTAGATTTCAATCTTCTTCCTTCTATACAGTCAAATGTTACAAGAAGAGAAGTTGTTTTAAACAGTATAAATTCAAATCTAAAATTTTCAGTGGATAATTTTCGGTTTCAAACACCGGCTGTTTATAAAATGATATATGAGAATGGTATTTACAACACAATTATTATTCGAGAAGATGGACATCTTCAACAATATCCGGCTTCATCTTCGGTTGTTACTGTTCCAATTTTTGATGCTAAACAATGTTATGATGATGAAATAATTTTTATAGCTGAAAATTATCCTGCTAATTCTTTTTATCAATATTCATTTGAAATTGATGATGGTTTTTTATCTGATATAACTGTATTTGTTACGAAAAAAAATCAATTAATAGAAGAAGAATATCAAGTTAAATTTGTTAAGTTTTTAGAAAAAGGCAATGAAAAAGTAGTTTTTCTAAGAAAATTAACGGCTACATCTTATATGTTGGAATTAGGTTCAGGAATGTGTGGGGAATGGTTACCTCAAGCAACTGTTCGAATTAAAATGTCAAGAACATATGGTGCAGGAGGGAATTTTTTGAGAGAAGTTTTGACTTCTCAAACAGATCCTTCACAAATTCAAGTATTTGATTATGGTGAGAATAATAATCTTTTATATTCAACAAATTTAACTGCAAATAAATTAGTTAATATTACTATTACATCGTCAGAAAACGGTAAAGATTCTTTATTTGGTGTTGATTTACGAGATGATGTTATTAGATATATTCAAACTAGAGAAAATTTAATAACAGAACTGGATTTTTATAATATAGCAAAAGGATATTTAACGGATTTTCAATTTTTATTTAAAAAAACTAATGTTTTTGATAATATTTTTTATATGTATAGAGTTTTTCGTGATAAATTTCAGAATGTTTTACCATCAACAAATCATACTATCGAAAAAAGTTTGTTTACAAATTTTTATAAACCGGTATTTATATTAAATAATACGGAATTTATAAGTCCTTTTCTTTATAAATTAAATACATTGACAAATCTTATTGAAGGTTACATTATATTCGAAGATTTGTTTGTTTATATTGGAAAGATTCAAAATATAAATATGACCGCTACCAATATTCCGCCGTTATATTTCAATTTAAAATATAATAATACTTTGAATGAAACTAAAATACAATTAAAATCTTATCAAGATATTAGTTCTTTAACATTTAAAATTACAATAAATGATTTACAAATTTATAATCAACTAATGAATTTTATAGATGAAAATACTTTTGAAATTATTTATTCTAATTTAATATTTGATGAATTTAGTATTAGTATTAAATGTTCTAAAAACACAACTGAATTATTTGAATTTATAACTCCATCTATTAAACAAATATATGATGTTACAGATTTAATAGGTATAGTTTGTTATAAATATAATTCTATTGATTATGTTGTTAATATTCCAATTGTTAGTAAAGAAGTTTTTGATTCAAATGAAGAATATTATTTAACAAAAATTAATAATTATTTAGCTGATGGAAGATTTAGTCAAAATCGTATGATATCAGATAATGTTCAATTTCGTTTTTTAAATTCTTTTTTAATTGAAAGTCCTTATCTTGAAAATTCTGTATTGCAAAATAATAAAATAATTAACTGTGCTGAAAATTGGTTAGAAGATGTAGTTTCATATATCAATGAACCTCCATCAACTCCAATGAATGAAGAAAGATTTTTAATTGGAACTTCACCTTCAGGTATTTTTGTTTCACATGAAAATGATATAGCAACGTGGAATGAAGTTGCTGAAAGAACTGAAATAATATGTAATGATGCTTCAACTTTAGTTGGCGGGGAATACTTTTTTTTATATACACCAACAAATTCATTTTATGTTTGGTACAATATTGATGGATTATCTACACAACCAGTTGAAATAGGTATAGGTATAGAAATTAATATTTTGTCGTCTGATACTGCTGATGAAATAGCGATAAAAACTGTTGATGTTTTAAATTTACAAACAGAATTTGAAGTTCACCATCCAAATATTTCAACAATTAATATTGTTAATTCTGTTACAGGTTCTGTTGCTGATGCTTTAGATAACAATACAGGTTTTACTATTACTGTATTGGAACAGGGTGTTGATGGTCATTATACTTTTTATTCTCCAAACATTAATGATGGTGTTTTAGTAGAGTCCTCGCAGATTAGTTATTATTTTAATTCTTCAAATGAATGGACAAAGTTATCATTAACTTTGCCGTTAAAATTATTTATTGAATTAGATGTTAACAAAGAATATATAACTTTTAATAATATTAATTTGGAAAGAGAATTAAGAAATATTAAATTTCTCGTAGCAAATTATCTTCAACAAACTAAAACAGGAACTAGTATAATTTATTATGACTCTCAAATAATTGATTATGTTCACACAGATAAACCTTATATTAAATCAATAAAAGTCACAACAAAAGATAGCAACGGTAGAATAATTGAAAATGGTATAGAAGTTTTACTGGAAAAAACAATTTTGAATAACTTAATGAAAAACAAATTTAATACTGTTACTTACACACCAATTTTTTGGTTTTGGGACGTTGATAATATCGACATACAAACTAATATCAATTAAAAAGACCTCACGAAGGTTTACACTTGGGGAGATTTTTGGTGATTAGAAGAAATACTGTCAAACAAATAGAAACTGAAACCAATAATATTGATATTTATGTTAAAGAATATTATAAATGTAAAATGAATATTTTTTATTTTATTTATAATTATGTTTATATTGAAGAGACTGGAGGACGATTTAAATTAACAAATTCTGATTTAAATAAAAAAATGCGTAGAGTGGTTATGATTACAAATCGTTTTCATAATTGTGTTTTGATGGCTTCGAGACAATTAGGAAAATCAACAATTGCTGCTTGTATTATACTTTGGGCGATGATATTTTTTCCGAAGATTGAATGTGTTATTTTGAATATGCGAAAACAAGCAGCTTTAAAAAATCTTGATAGAATTAAATTTATTTGGGATAATCTTCCTAGTTGGATGAAAATACCTCGTAAATCAAAGTCAGATATTAAAACTTATTTTGAATTAATTAATGGATCACGAGTTGATGTTTATTATCCTTCATCAACTCACGATCCATCTACATTAGCACGTTCTTTAACGATACCAATTTTGTATATTGATGAGGCAGCTTTCATTCATCACATGTCAAAAATTTATGGTTCAGCACAACAAACATTATCAAAAGCTCGTATGCAAGCTATTAAAAATAACTATCCTTATTTTCAATTAGTAACTTCAACTCCTAATGGTGTATACGGTGATGGTGAATGGTTTTATAAAAGATATACTAATGCAATAGATTCTGATTTACTTTTTCAAAATACAAATAATGATTTTGAAATTTGGAAAGATTCAGAAATACTTTCAAGTATTATTAATAATTCTAATAGTAATTCTTTTATTAAAGTTAAATATCATTGGAAAGAAGACAATACAAAAAATGAAGAATGGTATAAAGAACAATGTAAAGAATTAGATGATGAAAGATTAATTAATCAGGAATTAGATTTGATTTTTGTAGGGTCAACATCATGTGTTTTTTCTGATAGTATTTTATCAAAGTTTAAAAAACAATCAAAAATTAATAGTGTTCAAGTCGGTATGACAGAACTTAATATTTTTACAAATATAGACATTACCGATTATTATTTGATAGGAGTAGATTCTGCATCATCAATTAAAGGTGCTTTTGATGCTATTGAAATATTTAGTTTTTCAAATTTTACACAGGTTGCTGAATTACAAATTAAATTAGGTTCATTATCGAAATATGCTGATTTAGTTGAAGAAGTATTTCAGTGGTTGTATAAAATTGTTGGTGATAGAATAATTTTATGTATTGAAAATAATTCTATTGGAAAAGCAGTTATTGAAGGTCTTTTAAATAAGGAGTTCAATTATAGTTCATTCATATATAATGATAAAAAAGATGATAGAGGTATTAACACGAACACTCTAACAAAAGATTTGATGTTTGCTAGATTTTATCAATATGTAAAAGATAATCCAAATTGTATTAATTCTGAAGTTTTAATATCTCAACTAGCAACGATTGAAAGAACAAATTCTGGAACGATTAAATCAAAAACATATAGTGATCTTTTTATGGCGTCTTGTTTTTGTGCTTATGTTCGATCAAAAAAAACATTAGAAATTTTGCCGTTGATAGGAGAAACAAGTTTTCAAAATAATGAAAAACAATCAAAGCAATTTATAAATCAAATAAAATTAAACAATAATAAAATAGAAACTGATGAAGATAAAATATTAACATCACAGCATGATGCAAATCTTTTGAATGATTTTACGAATCTCGTTGAATTTTACGCTTTAGAAAATTTTTAAAAGAATAAAGTAAATTTGTAAGAAGTTTAGTAGGAGGTAAATACCATTGATTTTTTCAACTGCCAACGAAAAGTATAGAAAAGAGAAAGAATTATTTGATTATCATCAAAGAATGATGGAGAAGAATGAATATGAGTATTATAAACAAGCAAATGAAGAATTTAGAAGAAAAACCCAAAAAATTCGTACTCCATTATCATTAGTTGGTGGGAGTTTATCTACAACTTTATTTTCTGCTCGTCAAAAAGCATTATCTAAAATTGCATCAGGAGAAGAATTAGGAAGAATAGAAAGTTTAGTAGGAAATGATGTAGTAGGTAATATAATTGACAATCCTATTTTTGGTTCATTATATGGTGTTTCAAAAGGTTTTGGTAGAAGGCAAAAAATTCAAGAAGATAAAGCACTTGCAAATCAATTAGGTGCTATTGGAAAAGCGTCACGGTTGAGTCGAAGTTATTCACAATTAAGTACATTATTTGCTTTACCAAAAATGATAGGTATGGCTACTGGTGCTGGTACATTAGGATTAAAAGGACTTACTTCGACTCTAACTGGTGGGAGTATGCCGGCTATATTGGCGATGACAGCAGCTCGAGCGGGTATTGGTTTATTAAAAGCACAAAAAAAAGCAAAACTAATAGCAAAAAGAACACCAGCTAGTAAAATAGAGAAAGCCAGATCAGTTAGCAATATTTATCGAACGCAACTACGTGTTTTGATGAGTCATGGTCAAGCTCAATCTATTGATGTTTTAAAAGTTAGTATTTTATCAACTATCGCTGATAGAGTAGGACCAATATCTGAAATTTATGCTGAATTAGAATATTTAAAAAAACAAAAAGAAAAAAATATTAAAACTTTCAGTTCTGATTATGAAAAGAAAACAGAATTAGAAGGTGAAACAGGAGTTAATAGATTTCTTGATTTTATTGAAGGTTCACTTGGTAAGGCAATTGCAAAATATAATCCATTTCAACAGCTTGTTGATTTTCTTGTTGAAGGAAAAACACCAAAACAAGTTCAAGATGAATTAGCTAAACAATATGGTTTTAAGAGTTATGCTAAACTAATTGAAAAAAAAGCGGAGAAGATGGGAATAACTATTGCGGCAACTCAGCTTTTAACTATGACTTCTTCGCAACTTATAGGTACAGCACAAGGATATGAATCAAAATTAATTGCTTTGAATTCTGGAATGTATGATTTAATGAGATTTCAAATTCAAGAAATAATGACTTTAAGAAAAGTTGGATATGGAATTTCAGATGTGCTAAGTATGGAATATGAAGATAAAAAAGAAGAATATAAAGGTTTTCTAAAAGGTATTATTGGTGCTGTTGATAATTTTATTAATAATATACCTGTTTTGTCTTCTATTGTAAATTTAGTTAAACTTCCTTTTCAAACAGTATCAAAAGTTAAAAGTGGTATAGATTTCGTTTTAAGTGGTATAAAACATTTTTTTCTAGATGAGTTAGCTGATGAAGATTATAAAGCATCAATTCTTAAATCATTGGGTTACGATAAATCAGATGAACAAAAGTCTACTGAATTTATTGCATATGGTCTCCCTGTTGTTACTGCATCTTTAATATCATTATCTGAAAGAAAAATAGAGATATTAACAGATATATTAAAAGTTTCTAGCGATCAGTATCGTTTATTTTCTGGTAATGTTTTTAAACAAACAGAATCGAAAGTTGAAAATAGAGTTTGGGATGAGATTGAAAGAAAATTTGTTTCTCCAAAAGAATATGAAAGAAATAGGGAAATGGAGAAAGCAACACTTCATTCTGAACTTTTAAAAACTTATGAACACACTTTATCCTATTTTGTTCGTAAAACTGGTAGTAATTTTTTACGTTTTTTTGATCGGAATAGACAAGAGTTTAGTGCAAGTCAAACGCTTGAAAAACTCATAGGTGATGAGAGTGAAGTTTTTAAAGAGATTGAAGAAAAAAGAAAAGCTTCACAACCAATGGATATTATATTAGGTAATTCAATTTCTCAACCAGATCAAACACAAGTTCCAACTATATCCAATGTTATTGTAGATTCAACAGAAATTTTAAGAAGAAGTGCTGAATCGATTAGGTTTGGTTTAGATTTTAAACTGGATCAAATACTTCAGACTATT
>CAYLKS010000066.1:0-15503 GCA_964384205.1 uncultured bacterium
CAGATTTACTTGAAACAACCAATACACTATCGATTCCCATATCTTTCAGGTTTTTAGCGATGTCATTCATTTTTTTGATTGCATTGAGCCCAAAATAGAGATTAGTTTTAGTTCTAATCTCAGAAATTTGTTCATAGTTTAACAAAATGTTTTTCATTTTTAACCTCCAGGTTAAAATTTTGTCATTTTAGTTCACTGAGCGTCTTAAGCTGTTATGTTCTCAATAAATAACAATTAATTAATAATTGTTATTTATTTCACGATTATATATTAATTATAATAAAATAAAAAGTCAAGTATTTTTTTAAAATAATTGTTATTTATTTCACATTTTTTGTTTTTTTATACGATTTTGTGTAAAGTTTTTTTGTAGAAACTTTTTTTCTTAGAGATAGCTTATATTTCTCCCAAAAGTGATATTTAATTTAGAATTTTTTTATATAATTGAATAAGTTTTTTGCTTTCTGTTTCCCATGAAAAGTTTTTTATTACATATTCTTTATTATTCTTTAATAAATTCTGGAAATTTTTTGTATTATTTAAGATTTTTTGTATTATATTTATTAATTCATTAATATTGTCAGGCTCTACATAAAACATTCTGTCTTGAAATGTCTTTTTCCATAATTCAAAATTAGAAGCAACAACAGGGATTTCACATGCCATATATTCAAAAATTTTTGTACTTATACTTGTTGTATAGTTTTTTGACTTGCTTAAAATAACCAGTCCTATATCTGAAGCTTTCATATATGAATAAACTTCGTCCGGAGTAGTGAATTTGTCGATTATTACTTTTTTATAACCTGGTAAATTATAGCAATATTGTTGAAAATTATAATCATTCCATTTTCCCAATAATATTAAGCCAACATCTAATTTTTCGACTGTTTTTAATATTATATCGATTCTTCTTTGATGGGAAAGGCTACCAGCATATATTAAAATCGGTTTATTAAAGTTTATTTTCATTGGTTTTGATTTTTCTATTTTTTTTATAATTGGAAAATTTTGTAAAATATAAAATTTGTTTTTATATTTTGGATAATTTTTATAAAAATAATTGGTGTATCCTGTTTCTGCCAATATAATAGCATCAAAAAACTTGACTGTTAATTTTTCGAATTTTTTATAAAACAAATTAAAAAAATTTTGTATGTAATGATGTTTTAACCATTTTTTATCATATATTTGGTAATAAACTAGTTCATGGCTATCGAAAATTACTTTTTTGCCCATTAATTTTAGTATTATCCCAATTGGTAATAATTCAGGATCATGAAGATGGTAAATATAAGATTTAGTTTTTATTGCTTTAATTAATGCTATAAATGGTTTAAAAAAGACTCTAATAAATTTATTTTTGATTTGAGGAAGAGGAATAAAGTATATATTATTTTTTATGTCTTTGTTATTATAATTTCCTATAAGATAGACTTTATATCCGTTTTCTGCAAGCGATTTCACTTCTTTATGATAAATTCTTATGTCATTAGCTGGATGTACAGTGGATATATGGCAGACATTTTTTTTCATTGAGAAATTATACAATGATTTTATTTAATTGTCAATAAATTATATTTTATTAAAAAAAATACTTGATTTTTTTCATAAAATTGTGTATATATATTTTATCAAATTTGGGCGATTAGCTCAGTTTGGCTAGAGCACCTGCCTTACAAGCAGGGGGTCAGTGGTTCAAGTCCACTATCGCCCATAAAAGGAGAAGCTTTATCGCTTCTCCTTTTTTTTATATCTGGAATTATTATGAATATTTTGCATATAGATTTTGAAAGAAACTGGCGAGGTGGTCAGCAGCAGGCTGTTTATTTATATAAAAAATTAATTGAGCATGGTATTAATTCCAACTTTATATGTAGAAGTGGATCAAAATTAGCTGAATATTTTAAGAGTGAAAAAATTCCTTATTATAATATTGATATTATAAATGAAATAGATATTTTTGCAGCTTTAAAAATTTCGAGAATTGTCAAAAAACATAACTTTTCAATTATAGTTTTACATTCTGCGCATGCATTATCTATTGGAATATTAATTAAATTATTTTTTGTTAGAAATATAAAATTAGTTGCTATTAGACGGGTTGATTTTACTATAAGAAAAAATTTTTTGAGTCTTTTAAAATATTCTAATAAATATGTCGATATTATCGTTGTAATATCAAGATTTATTGAAGGAGTGCTATTAAAAGATGGCATTTCAAAAGATAAATTAAAACTGATTTATTCTGCTATTGATTTGGAGAAATTTGAAAATTTAAAAAAGGTTGATGATTTTAAGAAAAATTATAATATTCCAGAACATCATACTGTTATTGGTACAGTTGCTGCTTTGGTCGATCATAAAGATTATCCTACTTTATTAAGAGCTGCTGAGTTAGTTTTAAAAAATAGAAGTGATATTACATTTTTTATAGCAGGAGATGGAAATTTAAAACAGCAATTAGTGGGATTAGCTGCTGAATTAGGAATTTCACGAAATATAATTTTTGCAGGATATATTAAAGATGCATGGAAAATTTTGCTGAATTTCGATATTTTTCTTATTACTTCTAAAATGGAGGGGCTGGGGACTACAATATTAGATGCTCAGGCTGTTGGGCTTCCAATTATTGCGACAGCAGGTGGTGGAATACCGGAAATCGTTAAAGATGGATATAATGGACTTCTGGCGCCTATTGGAGATTATAAGAAAGTTGCGGAGCACATCTTTACTCTTTTAGAGAATAAAGAATTAAAAGATAGGTTATCTTTTAATGGCAGGAAGTTTGTTCAAAATTTTTCTATTGAGAAGCAATTTTTTGAATATTTAGATTTGTTCAATATTTTGGAAAAAAATTAAGCATTGCTTTTGCTTATTAAGTATTGCTTTTATTTATATAAAGGTATCTTTTAACTTTTTTGGTTGGAGTAATAGAGAACGGTTCTGGGTGTTCAATTAGTTTTGTAATTTGAGAAAATGATGGTAGGTCCTGATTTATTTCTTTTTTTATAGATTCGAGAAGTTTTTGAATTATTTTTTGAGGGTTTTGCTCATTTTTTGATTTTTTTAAATATTCATCAATGGCATCATAATCAGGATAGACTTTTGCAATTAATTTATTATTTTCATCATATACAATAGCTTGTTGAATATAAGGAAATTGACAAAGTTTTTGTTCAATAATTTCAGGATAAATATTTTTTCCATTAGGGCCAATGATAACATTTTTTGATCTTCCTTTTATGAATAGATACCCTTCTTCATCAATATAGCCAAGGTCTCCAGTTTTAAACCACCCATCTTTGGTAAAAGCTTTAGCAGTTTCTTCTGGATTATTATAATAACCTTTCATTATATTTGGGCCTTTTGCAAGGATTTCGCCAACACCTTCTGCATCAGGATTGTCAATTTTTATTTCTACTTCCATAATTGGTTTGCCACAGCTGCCGAGTTTGACATTATTTATAGGGTTAATCGTTAATATAGGGGATGTTTCTGTTAGTCCATAGCCAGTAGAATATGGGAAATTTGCATCTTGAAGAAATTGTTCTACATCTTTACTTAGAGCAGCTCCACCAAACATTACAAATCTTAGCCTTCCGCCAAATAATTGTTTTAATTTGTTTCCAGCAATTTTGTTTAATTTTTTTCTAAAAAATGGGATTTTATATAATCTGGCAGTTAATGGGTTGGAATTAAATTTAGCAAGAACTTGTTTTCTATAGATTTTTTCAAAAATTAAAGGAACTGACATAAAAGCAGTGGGGCGCACCAAAGATAGAGCGGATAATAATGTTTTGGGAGATGGTGTCCCTTTAAGAAAGAAAAGTTTTAATCCTACGGCAATCCCTACAAGGAAACTTGCAGTACATTCGAAGGTATGAGCTATAGGGAGAATTGATAAAAAAATATCGTTTTGAGTTACAGGAAATAATTTTAGAGAGTTAATTACATCTGAAGTAAGATTTTTATGAGTTAGCATAACACCTTTTGAGTGGCCAGTAGTTCCTGAAGTATAAATTATAGCTGCTAAATCATTTTCTTCTACAGTTCCAAAAATCAAATGATCTGTTTCATAAATAGAAAAATCTAATTTTTTTTCAGAATTATGGATAGAAGTAAAATTTTCGATTTGGATAATATCCTGCACCTGTTTATGTTCAAAATCTTCTAATTTGTATAGATAATTTTTAGCTACAAAAACTATTTTAGCTCCACTATTTCTAATAATATGATGAATATCAGATTGAGGGAAGTCGGGTAGTATTGGAACTATAGTCAGGCCTGAGTAGACAACCGCAGCATATATTTTTATCCAGTTTGGGGAATTGTCACCAATTATTGCAACTCTATCGCCTTTTTCCAGATTATATTCTTTTAGAAATGTGATAATTTTTTTCATTTCTATATAGAATTGAAAATACGTTATAGTATTTTTTCCTGCATAAGCGACAAATTCATTTTTGCCAAATTTTAAAACAGATTCTTCTATGAGATCATGTAAGGTAAGTTTATCCATAGTTTCCTCCTTAATTAAAAATATACTCCCATACCTTTTGAAAAGAAATTTTTTACAAAAGTTACATTAGAATTTAATGCTTCATCCATTGTACCATAGAAAATTGCATTGCCTTTATCAAGAAATAATATATGATCTGCTATTCTTTTAATACTTGCTAATTCATGGGTTACAATGATTAAAGTCATATTAAGTTGCGTTTTCAGTTTAATAAATAGTTGATCAAGACTTTCAGCTGTGATAGGATCTAAACCAGCTGAGGGTTCGTCGCAGAATAATATATCCGGATCTAATATGATAGCTCGAGCAAGAGCTGCTCTTTTTTGCATTCCACCTGATAATTGAGATGGTAATAATTCAGCGGCATGGAGTATATCTACCAATTCCAATTTTTTTAATACAATTTTTTTTATAATTTCATAGGGAAGATTGGTATGTATATATAAAGGTATTGCAACATTTTCGAAAATAGTAAATGAATTTAGTAATGCGCCATTTTGAAATAAAACTCCTATTTTAGAATAGTAAAATTCAAGGTTATCACTATCAATGGTTGCTATATTTTTGTTTTGGAATAAAACTTGTCCTTTGGAAGGCTTATATAATCTTATGAGGTTTTTTAATAAAGTAGATTTACCGCAACCACTGCCTCCTAATATTACAAAAATTTCGTTTTTCATTACATTAAATGATACATCTTTTAAAATAACTTTGTTACCATATTTTGCTTGTAGGTTTCTTACTTTTAAAATAGGTTCTGTCATTTTTAATTTATCCAAAATAAAAAATTAATGAAAAAATGCTATCAGCTAATATTACAAGGAATATAGAAGTCACAACAGATGCTGTTGTAACTTTACCAACACCTTGAGCTCCGCCTTTTACTTTTAATCCAAAATAAGAGCCAACAGTAACAATTATCCATGAAAAACAAATTCCTTTAAAGATACCTATTGTTATATCGGATAGTATCAGAATTTCAACTAATCTATTTA
Source organism: uncultured bacterium (assembly GCA_964384205.1). Lineage (GTDB taxonomy): Bacteria > JAGOEH01 > JAGOEH01 > JAGOEH01 > CAYLKS01 > CAYLKS01. The sequence goes on from CAYLKS010000066.1 coordinate 5,518, forward strand.
AAAAAGCAGTAGTGGGAATATTTAAATATAAAATACCGATAAAAAAGCCACCTAATATTCCTAAAAAATCAGATACTGTAATGAGCAATGGCATTGCAATTGTAATAGCTAAAAATTTTGGAACTAAAACGAATCTTATTGGATTTATTGACATAACTTTCAAAGCATCAATTTCATCTGTAACAATCATAGTTGCGATTTCAGAAGCAAATGCCGAACCGGATCTACCTGCCATCATAATAGCAGTCATAAGAGGTCCCATTTCTCTTACCATTGCAATTCCTATAAGATCGACTATATAAATATTTGCGCCGAATTGTCTTAGCTGGGCTGCTGATTGTAATGCAAGTATTAGCCCAACTAAAAGAGACATAAGTCCAATTATAGGAACGGCATTATATCCGATTAAAATAAGTTGTTGAGTTATACTGTCTTTTTTATGTTGTCCTTTACCAATGATAGCAAAAAATGACCAGTATATCATATCGATTAGAATTATAGTAAAAAATATTATATTTGATTTAAAATTTTCATAAATGTTATAAATTTTTGTAATTATATCTGATTTTGTTTCATATTCAGGTTTTATAGCTTTTAATTTTTGGGATGAGAAAGTATCAATTATGTTTTTAACTGATGGGGCTATATTTTCTGTTTTATATTGGATATTTTTATTATTTAATATTTCAATTATTTGGTCGATCAAAGCTACTCCTGCACTATCAAGTTGATTTGTTTTATTAAAATCTATTATAATTTTCTTGGTATTTAATTGTGATAGATTTTTGAGAAATTCATTATAGATATTAGATATATGGGATATAGTAATTTTATCAGGCATAATGATTTTATTTTTTTCAATAATTAAATTACTCATAAATAAATTTAGAAGAAATAATAGGAATATCTTATTAAAATTATTTGTTCTTTTTTAATTATGTTGCTTATATTTTTATCTTGTTTAATTCGTATAGTGTAATCTAAAGAGATATTATTTAATAGTCTTAAGTTAATAATATTTTCCAATTCATACGCACGTTTTTTGCCAGCACTGAAAGGATATATCATATCAAATTCTGTTATAATGTAAACATTATTAAATGGGTATATTTGAGAAAAATAACTTAATTCATAGCCCGTCAGTTGAGAATTTGATAGTTGTTTATAAACTGAGTCCTTTTTTTCATCTATTAATGATAAAACATCATTGTTATATGTTTGCCTGAATCCAAAACCTGTTCTTATATTAAAGGTATATTTTATTGATGGGCTGAATGTAAAGTTTAAGCCGATGCCTTCTTTGATATCTAATGGAAAGAAGGGAGGTGATATACGAACTTTTTCTTTATAGGGGAAGATATTATATTTTGTAGAATCTTTTTGATAAACGGTAATATTCGTTGGTGAATCATAGTATTTGTATGAGGCGAATATTTTAGTTGTGAGATTCAATCTTGAATAGATACCAAAAGGTTTATATATTTTTAGCACAAATATATTTTTGGTTTCCATATTATCAATAAAGGTTCTGATCGATTCTGAACCTTGCTTATTCCATCCTTCTTCAAAATTATTTCTAGTATAGAAGTAATATAATCTATTATCATATTTAGCGGTAAATTCAAGCTGTGTTGAAAAGGAATAGTTTGTATTGTTTTGTTTTGACGATAAGTCATTAGAATTTGACAAATTGAAATTACCATGGATGCCACCAAACAATCTCCAATTTTTTACTTTACGTTCAGTATATTCCTGTCGAATAATTCCTGAAGCTAAAAAATGCCTTGATGTATTATCTAATACAATCATATAAGGAAGATAATGTCCTGGCAGTATAGTAAAGGTGGAAAAATCTATTTCAGTATTTATATTTGAGCCTGATTTTACCAGTTTATATACACCAGCAGGTAGATAGTAGGTACTTATTTTATCTAAGTTTTCAAAATCTTCACTGCTTATTGTTAATACTTTTTGAGGAATATCGGAAGATAATATAAATATGTCAAAATTTTCTCTTATGAAATTTCTGTTTTCGTCCTGTACTTTAAAAGAAATTGCTCCCCAGTTGGGCATTAAAATAGAGTATTCTTCTTTTTTTATTTTTATTTTTTGTGTGATTTGTAGTTCTCCGGAACCTGTTTGGACAAGATATTCTCCGGGAGGCAGGATATATGTTTTAAAAGTTTTGGCATTATCGTATAGTAATTTTTTTTTATTATCTTTTAGGGAAAAAATTTTGAAACCGGGTTCTATATTTGATGAAGACATAGTAGGAATAAATAGCCCCCCTAAATTTTTAGGTAGAAGAGTTCCTTCTTTTTGTAGTTGGATTTCTGGAGGATCTGCATCCCATGTTTTAACACCATTATTCATAAAATTAAAAAAATTTTGTGAGTATATGGGCAAAATTAGGATTGATAATATAATATTACTTATTAGTACTATCTTTTTCACAGTAATAATCCACAATTTTTTTTATGAAATTGTTTGTTTCTTCTTTTACAATATTTGCGATTTGAAGGACAAAATAATTTATATCATCTTTATAAATGTCTTTTGTTTTGTCAAATGAATATTCTAAAAGAGGGTCTATATGCTCGAAGTCATATAGTTGTAATTTCATAGCAAGATGAGCTGAAGAATAAAATATTTTTTGATCCTCTGATTTGTAATAGTATTGTTCAATCGATAGTATTTCGCCTCTTATTTCAAGATCTGGATTTTCTTTTATGAACTCCGTAGCTACTTTATTGAATATTTTTGAATTTCTAATTTGACGATATATTAAGTCTGTTAGATTTTCATCTGGTCTTAATGCCCAAAGATTATATCTATAGAAATTAAGCTCAGTTGTGCTATAACGAACAACAATATTTTTTCTGTCGTATATCCGTGGAATTTTGAGAGGTGTGATTATAACTTTGTAATTCAATGGAAATGTAGCAGTTGAACAAGCGGCTATGAAATTCGTATCTGGCTCTGTATTATAATCTATAACATAGTATCTACGCTCTGGGATTTGTTGAGAACATGATATGTATATAATTAGCAGGATTAGAATAAATTTTGTTTTCATGATAGTCCCTTCTATTTTGGATTTTTTATTTCAGGTAACTTCCCGCCTCTTATTAATATTGAAGGGTCTTCACTTATTAATCTTGAAAATTCATTTAAATTTTCAGAAGTCTCTTTTAGAATTAATAAGGTTCTTATTAAATCTGTTCTGCTTTTTGTGAGAGTATTATTAAAGGTTGTCATAGTTAGAGAAGATGTTATAAGTAATTTATTAAGATTAAACAAAATAGAATCAATTTTTCTATTATTTAATTTTTGAGATAATTCATAATAGTTTGATACCATATTATCAAATTCTTTTGATTGTAGAGTTTGGTTAATTTTTTTTATTACTAATTTTAATTCTTCTGTAGTTGAAGATATATTGTTCATAGCAGTATTTGTTTTTAGAACAATGTCGTTTATTAGGTTTTGATTTTTTGAAAGTAACTCATTACTTTTTTTGAATGTGCTATCCATGTTTACCAGAAGTTCAGCAAGTTTTTGTTGATTTTGGGCAGATGTTATTTCATTTAGATTATTTATTAGAATTTCTATTTTGTTCATTATTATTTCTGCCTTCCCGGTTATTACATCAATACCAGATATGCCAGATGGTATAAAACTATTAGGTTTTAGTCGTTTTGCTGTATTGGAACCTCCTCTTATTTCAATAATTTTTAGCCCTGTTATCCCTAATGTTGATATTATAGCTTTTGAATCTTCCACAATAGGAGTATTTCTTTTTACAGAAATTTTTATAATTATAGCATTGATGTCTTCCGGGTCTATATAAATATCTTCTACTCTTCCAATTCGAATGCCATTGTATTTTACAGAAGCTCCAACTTCAAGGCCGGCTATTGATATGTTTTTATATCTTATAAAATATATATCAGATTTTTTTAATAATTTACTACCTGTTATAATTATTAAAGATATTATTAATATAGAGGAGGTTATTATAATAAAAGCTGTTAATCTAATTTTTTGAGATTTTGTAATATCAGTCATCAAAGCCCAAATATGTTATTAATTTTTTTATTTTGAATAACTCATCATCTGATATAGATATAATTTTACAGCCCGTACCTATGATATCTGGATTTTTGTCAGGTTCACTCCATAATGTTAGTATTTGTAAAGAGATATATTCTCCATCAAATAGATCATTATCAGGTAGTTTTATTTTTATATCTAAAATTTTATTGACTTCTTGGTTTGCTTCAGAGAGTATTAACAAACCTTTTTCTGTTATATCGCCTAATTTACCTATAGTTTTTCCTGTTTCTTTATCTATAATATCAAGATAATATAGAAGGTGTCTTCTTTTTAGTTCTCTTTTGTTCATAGGTTATTCTCCCTCTTTAAAAAATTTTAATAAAAGCTCTTTTATTTCATTCAAGCTTCCACTACTAGAAATTAATATAATTTGTTTTTTTTCATTTAACAAGTCAGGTTTTAAATTATTAAATAAATTGACAAAATTGTCAAAATATCTAAATCTTTCTTTTGAAAAATGATTTTCTAACTCTTTGAGATTTAATTTTTCATTATCAGGGAGTTTATAATATCTTGGGTTTAATATGAAATTAATTTTTTCTGCTTTTTGAAAACATATTTTATATTGTTCGAGATGTATGTTTCTATATGAAGTATTATTGGATAGATGTTGACAGTATATTAGTTCATAATCAGGATATTTATTTTTAACTGTTTCTATTGTATATTTTATTGCAGTTGGATGATGGGCAAAGTCTTCAATTAGAATTTTATTATTTTGGTTGAATAAAATATTTAGTCTTCTGACGACTCCTGAAAAATTTTGTATAGCCTCAACTATTATATTAGAGGGGATACGGTAATGGTATGCAGTAAGAAAAGATGCGGCAGCATTTAGTATGTTATGTTTGCCGTTGATTTTCATTTTTATATAATATTCATTTCCTTTGAATTTGAATATAGCATTTTCCATATTATTTTTTAATCCCTGGTAGGATATTATTAAGTCATTTTTTTCAGATTCTCCAAATGATAATTTTTTGCAATATAATTCTTTAAGCACTGGTGGGATGTTTTTATCATCTCCATTATAGATAATCAAACCTTTTGTAGGAAGGGTCCTCACCAGATGATAGAAGCTTTTTTGAATATCTTCTAATGTATTAAAGATATCAGCATGATCAAATTCAATATTATTTATTATAAGGGTATCTGGAAGATAATGGATAAATTTGGATCTTTTGTCAAAGAAGGCAGTATCATATTCGTCGCCTTCTATTATAAAATATTTACTTTTAGGTGTAAATCTTGCAGATGTTTTAAAATCCAATGGAATACCACCAATTAAAAAGGAGAATTTTTTTTGGGCATATTCAAATATATAAGAGATTAATGAAGTTGTTGTAGTTTTTCCATGAGTTCCTGTGATAACAATGTTTTTTGTTTCCCATAGGAAAAAATGCCTGAGAGCTTCTGGAAGTGAATAGAATCGAATTTTATTATTTAAAATATATTCTAATTCTGGATTTCTTCTAACGATAGCATTGCCGATTATTACTATATCAGGATTTATTTTTTTTATATTCTCTTCGATAAAGCCATTGAGCAGAATAAGGTTATTTTCTTTCAGTAAATCATATATTGGCGGATAAAAATTTTTATCGGAACCAAATACATCATGCCCTTTTTGTTTTAGTAATATTGCCAGAGAACCTGTTGCTGTTCCACATATACCTAATATATAAATTTTCATAATTTATTCCTTTAAGATATATATTTTGCTAAAAATTGTTCTTTTACTTTTAGAAGATATTTTTCATAAATTTCTTTTGGAAAGAGTTTGTATAGGGATGAACTAAGTACTTGATGTTTTTTTAATGTATCATGATCTGTAATACTTCCTTTACATTTTGATAGTAGATAAGAATTAATATCCTGGATTTGTATTTCTACTTGCAAATCAAAAGGTTTATTTAGATATTTTTCTTTTATTGATTTTAATTTGTTTAGATTTTTATATTTTTCTTCAAGATGCTTATCCAGGAAGGAAAATCTTTTTTTATCTTCAAGTTCTCTTAATGTTTTTTCTATTATTTTTATATCTTTTTTATGTTGTTTGATTTGTTTTTCAATTACTTCAAGACGTTCATGAGGAAATGTTATGTCGTATATAGCTTTCCATATTTTAAAATATTCCCCATTGTTAGAGCTATAGAATTCAGATATAGGAGCTTTTTGGATTCTCTTTTCTTCTTTTCTTGTATTTGTTCCTCCTAAAAAAGTTTCTATTTCTCCCATTAAATTTAATAATTCATTTTCATTGAGAACCACAAAAGTGACTCCATATAAATCAAATATATCAGCAGGGAACGCAAGGTTTTTTCTTACAATTTTTTCTACAACAGAAGTATAATCTTCGGTTTTAGTGGTATTATTCAGGTTTTTTGCTCTGGTGATAAATTTTAATATAGCATTATTATCTTTGGTCAATAATAGATTGAATTCTTCTTTTTGCATTGGATATATTATTTTACCCTTGTGTTCTCGTTCTTTTACATCTTTTGAATATTTTGTCAAAGCTTCATCTTTATTGTCGTAGTGGGCTAATTTGTCATTGGCATCCATCCAGTAGTAAGTTATTGTTGTTTTACCCACATTTCTTATTTGTAGCTGAGTTTGAAATAAATTTGTTATATATTCTAAGAATTTTTTTGATTTTTGAAATTTTAAAGTATTCTTAATTCTGGACAGTAGAAAGGTAAGTCCTATTTTTCTTGTAATTTCGTATTTTGTTTTTTCATCGGGTGCTTCTTTGTAAATTTTTATTAATTCTATAATATTATTGGTATTTTTGATTAATTGAGATTCTTCTAATACTGATTCCACAAAAGATGGTAATTCTGCTCTTTTGAGAATGTTATGAAGTACATAGCTAGCACAGTTTGCTAATTGTTGAAATTTTTTTAGGTTTTCATCAAGAGATTTATATAAGTAAATAGGATTGAATTTTACATTTAAGTACAGGTTAATTTTATTAAGAAATTCTTCTTTTGATATGTCTTTTTTGGTTAATTCTAAAAAATGATATTTATTTTCTTTAGAGTCAATAATAGAAGGGTCAAAATATGGATAGTTTTTTCTAAATATTTCTATATCATCTGGGATTTCTTTGTATAAGAGCGCACAATACATTATAACATTTATATCATTTACAGGTATAGAAATTTTATTATCGTTTATAGGAAATCTTTCTAAAATCATATTGTTATAATAATTCTCAAATTTGTTATTGTCAAGTTAGATTTTTGAATAGATTTTAAAAGAGTTTATTAAATATTTTTAAATAGCAATTATTTTATTTATTATATTGACAATTTGATATTTTTATATTTTTTTTTATAAAACTTAAAAGGAGGATTTATATATGAAGTTAGTAGAGTGTGTTCCAAATTTTAGTGAGGGGAGAGATAAAAAAATTATTGATCAGATTGCCTCTGTTATAGAAGAAACTGAAGAAGTAAAACTTTTAGATGTTGATATGGGAGCTGATACCAATAGAACTGTTGTAACATTTGTGGGAAGTCCTGAAGGTGTTGCGGAGGCTGCTTTTAAAGCCATTAAAAAGGCTTCAGAATTAATTGATATGGCAAAGCATAAAGGAGCGCATGCTAGAATGGGGGCAACAGATGTTTGTCCTTTTGTTCCTGTGGCTAATGTTACAATGGAAGAGTGTGTTGAAATTGCCAAAAAAGTTGGTAAAAGGGTAGGCGATGAATTAGGTATCCCTGTTTATTTGTATGAATATGCAGCAACTAAACCTGAACGTAAAAACCTCGCGGTTATTAGAGAAGGAGAATACGAAGGACTACCGGAGAAGTTAAAAAAAACAGAATGGAAACCCGATTTCGGTCCTGCGCAATTTAATGCAAAAAGTGGAGCAACAGTTATAGGGGCAAGAGAATTTTTGATTGCTTATAATATTAATTTGGCTACAAAAGACAAGAAATTGGCTAATAAGATAGCTTTTGAAATTAGAGAGAAAGGAAAGGTAAAAAGGGACGAAAATGGTAAAATTGTAAGAGATGAAAATGGGAATAAGGTATATATCCCGGGAAAATTTAAAGAAGTAAAAGCTGTTGGCTGGTATATGGAAGAGTTTGGGTGCGCTCAGGTATCAATTAATTTTACAAATTATAAAATCAGTCCGGTACATATTGTATTTGATGAGGTTTGTCGACTTGCTGATCAATTAGGTGTTAGAGTTACTGGTAGTGAATTAGTAGGACTTATTCCAAAAGATGCAATAATTCAGGCTGGAATGCATTATCTTAAAAAGCAAGGTAGTTCCACTGCTGTTCCAGAAAATGTTGTTGTTGATATTGCAGTAAGATCTCTTGGGTTGAATGATTTATATCCGTTTGAACCAGATAAAAAAATTATAGAATATATTATTAATAAAGATCGAAAATTATTAGTAGATATGAGTGTCTCAGACTTTGTTGATGAATTATCTTCTGATTCACCAGCACCTGGTGGAGGCTCTGTTTCTGCATTAGCTGGAAGTTTGGCTGCTGGGCTTGGTGCTATGGTAACAAATTTAACATTCGGTAAAAAAGCATATAAAGATGTCTTTGAACTTATGTCAGAACTCGGTACAAAATTGCAATCTTATAAACAAAGTTTTATAGATTATATTGATAAAGATACAGACAGCTTTAATAAAATTATGGATGCTTTTAAGTTGCCTAAAAAAACTGAAGAACAGATTGCTATTAGAAATCAAGCCATTCAAGAAGCTACAAAAGATGCTACTATGATCCCATTTGAAGTTATGACAAAAATTACGGAAATAGTAGATATGCTTTATGAAATTTCACAGAAAGGGAATCAAAATTCTTTAAGTGATGCGGGAGTATCTTTACTTATGGCAAGAAGTGGATTAGAAGGTGCTTATATGAATGTATTGATTAATTTACAGGGCATTGAAGACCAAAAATTTAAAAATGATATAAAAAGTAAAGCAGATGAATTGAAAGAAACTTATACTAAAAAAATTGATGAGTATTTAAGAGAGATATATAATAAATTAGTTTAATGAGATTTGCCCTGCCTGAATAATCGGCAGGGCTTTTCAGAAGATATTAGAACATATTATTTGTTTTTTTAGTTTTAAGAGAGGGGCTTTTTATATAAAATTTTTTGAAACAAAAACAGATTTATATCGTAAATCTTTATAGTTAACAAATGTTAAACAAAGGAGTTTGTTATGCGTAGGTTTTTACTTATTTTAGGTTGTTTGCTTTTTGTATCATTATCTTTTGCTGATGATGATATTTTAGAGTATGTGCCTTCAGGTGGTAAGATGCCGGTTATTTTGAATCAGGAATTATTGACTGTTAATAATCCAGATTTTGATGGAAAAGTTTTTGTAAAAATCGCAATTGATGAAAAAGGTAAAATAATTCCGGGTAAAATTAGTGTTGTTTTAAGTGAAATTAAAGATGAAAAAGCTAAAGAATTAGCGCTTGATGTAGTAAAACAGTTATCTTTTTCACCAGCAGTTTTAGATGAGAAACCTGTAAAGTGCTGGTTAACTATTCCGGTAAAATTTTGTAAAAATACAAAAATGGCTCAATATTAAAAAGTTAAAATCGGATAACTGAGTTGGATTTTATGGGGACAAGGCCACTCAGTTATCCGATTTTATAAAATATTATGTTTTATAATAATACATATTTTTTATTTTGTCAAATTTTTTATAGATAAGAATAAAAATTTAGGAAAATTTTTCTATATAGAAGAGTTTATTAGGAATAAATAAATTATGTAGTTTATAATTGCAAGGAAATCAGTTTGTTTTGGAGTGTGATATTTTTAATAATTAATTTATCTTCAATAAATAAATATATATCCATGGAATTGGTTTTTAA
>CAYLKS010000067.1:0-15293 GCA_964384205.1 uncultured bacterium
ATTTTCTCCTTTTTTTTAATATTGTTGTAAATTAAGGACGACTACAACTGTGACTACTCCGTCAGTTGAAGCAGACGGGTTCTACGGGTATACCGAGAGTCTGTAGCCCCAGACTCAATATATTTAACGTCGCATTATAATTATTATTTTTATATGAAAATTTTGAATAAAAAAAATTCGATTTAATATAATAAAACTATAAGAATGTTGATAATTAATACAACAACTATTAGAAATAATAGAATTAATTCAATTTCTTTAATTAAAAAATTTTTAATTTTTTTTATCATCAAAAACCTCCTCAAGCGTGGAAGCTTCTGAATTTAGCTGTAGGGTTACTGACATTTTTTTCCTGTTTAGAAACCTTTGGTAATTTTTACAAAAACCTTGGTAAGAAAACCGTGAGCTATCCAAAAAAAATACTAATCTCTTTTTTAAAAATGTTTTTCGCCGTTAAAAAATATTAGTAACACATTTTATCATTTCATATAAACAAGCAATTAAATGTAAGTGTGGAAATTTTTTATTATCATTATCTTCAGCATATTTTGCTAAAATTACTTGAATTGGTAAATAATTATTTTTTTCCAATATTAATAAATATATACTATCAAAATTCAAATCAGGATTATTGTTTAATATTGAATACATATTAACATAATCTTTTTTTATAGCAGTACTATCTGGATATATTTGACATAATGATTTTTCACGAGGATCTTTTATTTCGATCACAGTTTTTAGAATGTTTATTATCAAATCACTAATAATTTCTTCGAGATTTGATGTAGCTAAATTTGTATCAAAATTTATAATTTTGTTATTTTGAATGCTTTCAATTTGTAACGTGTTAATTAAATCACGTAGTCCTTTTTTAGAATTATTATCTACAAATTCAATTAATTTATCATTATCAAATTTACAATTTTCTGATTTTAATATATATGCTAATCTTTTACTAACAGCAGTAGTATTATCATTTGTTAATAGAATTTTATAATTAAATCTGGTTAATAAAGCATAATCTATTTTTTTTATATAATTTGTAGTGCATAGAAAGCTACAAACAGATTGATATTTTTCCAAACAGTCTTCTTTTAGTGTTCCTTCTGCCTGTGTGCTCAGTTTATCAAATTCTTCAAAATAAACTAATTTTATGTTACTCCGTATTGGTCGTTTTTTTAGAAATGGTTTAATATTATCATCAATTTCTTTTACAGATCTGGTTTTCACTCTATAAATATCATTATTTGCTTTTATTATTGTATTGATTAAAATTTCAGATAATGTTGTTTTTCCACATCCAGGTGGCCCAAATAATAACACATTCCCATCAATTGTTTTATTTTCAATCCAATTATTAACAATGTTTCGATCTTTATCACTATTAAAAACCATATCATCAATTTTAAGAGGTCTATATTTTTCAAACCATGAAATATTTGATTTTAACATAAATTTATACGCAAACCTCCTTTTTCAAATTTAAGTACGAGGCATTTTTTTAATGCCTCGTGTTTGGTTAAAAATCTTTTAAAAGATTGTAACAATATTGATTATTATTTATTATTTTTTTTGCAACATTATTTAAATCATTTTCGATTTGTTTACAATCGTTTTTAAATTCTATTAATTTTTTAATATTGTTGTTAATACAACATTTTTCAATATCTTCTTTAGTAATTGTATAGGTTGATTTTCGAAATTCTTTTTTTTCTTTATCAAAGTCATATAATTTTACATTAATTTTATTATTTGTTGTTTGTTTTTCAAAAATATTAATGACATCAGTAGTATTGTTTAATTTAAATTTTCTTATAATATAATTAACAATTTCTAATATTTTATTATCAATTTTTCTTTTATTTAATTTTTCATACTGATTAACATTACACAACAAAACAGCAAGTTTCCATTTGTTATATGAATTTAAAATTAATTCATCGATTGAAATGTTTTTTATGAAACCTTCTTTATTTACAACCAAACAATTAAAATTGATATTTGATGTTAAATATTTATTCCATATTTCTTTTGCTAAAATTGATATATCAGTTGATTTCTTTTTTGGAATTATACGAATATCAATTGTTTCTCCAGATAAATCATCAATATAAACATTTAATTTCGCTGGAATTTTTTTGTTATTCTTCTTTGTTGGTTCACAAGCGTTAATTAATGAATTAAATGATTTTGTTGGTGATCTACCAAGAATTCTTATTTCATTTTTAGTAATTTTTCCATTTGGTAAAACTTTAATTTTTGTTTTTCCAGTTGTTAAAAGTTTAAAGAAACCATTATTTTCAATTTCTTCCAATTTACAATAATCTATGTTTGGTTTAATTATACAATCTTTAGGATCTTTTTTGTCGATTAAATGTTTTAGTCTTTTTAACAAATCTTCTTTTTTAAACTTTGGAAGAATTGTTTTATGAAATGCTATTCCAACTGTTATACCTTCACCAATTAACCCTAATGGAACTGGTGAAGGTAAATATAATGGTTCTTTTTCATCAGTTTCAGTAGATTCCCAAGGAACAAATTTATAAAATTCAAATGCATATTTATTAAGCCAAGAAGCGAGTCGAACTTCAGTATATCTATGTGCTGAAGCTTTAGCATCAATTAATCCTGGTGAACCAAAGTTTCCTTGTTCTGGTAAAGCATAATTTTGTTGCGTCATTTTTATTAAAGATTGGTAGGCACTTAAATCTCCATGAGGATGATAATGAGCAATTAAATGACCTATGACTTTTGAAGATTTTACTTTACGTTGAGCAACGTCTTTCAAAGCTAAAATAATTCTTCTCTCAACAGGTTTTAATCCATCAATATCACCAGGGATAGCACGATGTTTCGAAATATACCTACCATATTCTGAATAATAAATTGGAATTATTTTTCTCACCAAAAACCCCCAACACGTGTTAAATTAAATTATCCTTTTTTAATTTTTCAAAGAAAATTAAAAGTTTGTGGTTTTCATAATTGTTTACGTTCAACGTTTCATATATTTTATTGTTTGCTAAAAAATATATTGTTGGTAAAATGTAATATTTATTTTCAAATTTAAAATTTTTTTCTATAAAATTTGTAGATTGTTTTAATATTTCAATAATTTTAAAAGAATTATTAAATTCAATTTTAGGTTCATTTTCAGAATAAAATAGTATAACAATAGAAATTAAACCAAAGAAATCTATATATTTATTTATTTTTTGTAAAAAATTATAATAATCATCTACTATAATTTCATTCGATAATATATATGTGATATTTTTCTTTTCAAAATATACTTTTAGAGGAATAGTATCAAAATTGTTTTCAGTTAACCATTCGACAATAAAATCGTCAATATAATCTTTAAATTTATTTGATAGTCCAGGAGTTTGAATAGTTTTATAATATGTAAAAATTGGTGGAAGATATCCATATCGTCCAGAAATAGTTACATTACCAATTTCAAATTTTTTTTTCGTATATATGTTTTGTTGTTGATCTTGTTGAGGAATGATTTCCAAACGATTATTCCCTAAATCCTTAACATTCTTAATAAACAAATAACGATTAAGAATTTCGATTAAATCTTTTTTGGTTATGTTTTCAGTATCTTCGACTATATAGTTATTATTTGTCATCAAAAATCTCCTCAAGCGTGGAAGCCCCTGACTTTAGCCATAACGCTGTTTTTTAGTTCGTTAGTAACTACCAAAAGTTATTTTCTTGAATAATATTTTCAAATATTTGAAATATAAAGTTTGTTTATTTTACTGTAAAATTGAATCAAAAGATTTTTTTTCTTTCTTAGTAAATATAAAACAAAATTCAATTCGGTATTTGGAAAATAAATAAATCTGTTTAACGGTAATAATTCTCGAAATATACAATTGTTAAGAAAAAATATTTGTAAAACTTTATTGTACACTTGAAACTTAAATCTAAAAACATCGCATATAATATACGACGGTATATTTTTTCTTTGTTTTATTAATTTAAAATAGTCCATAATATTACTGTTAAATTCATATATCAATTTTCTATCATGTTTAATTGGTTCATGTAAAAAATTTTCATATTTTGCTAATTTATAGAAATTATCAAAGGAGTTTTTTGTTCCTTTTTCAATAAATATTTTATCATTTATAATTTTTGTGAAATCTTGAATAGTCCTTTCAAAAAAAATTAATTTATTTAAAAAATTATTAAAATTTTTTATTATTTTTTCATGATTATTATTACTATTATCTTTTTTAAATAATTTTTCAAAACGAAATTTATTAATTTCTGCGGTTATTTTAATATAAACAAAACTATTATGAAATATATAAAAATTTCCTTCTTTATCTGTTGAGTTGTAATAACAATTATTATAATTAACTGTAGATGTTTTTCCAACATCAATCATAATTTCTTTATCATTAATATCATAAATCAATAAAGGTTTATATCCTTTTTGATAAGATAAATGAAAAAGAATTGCAGCTACTTTATAAAATGGTCTTTTTTCCATTTTTATTTTTTTTAGTATTTTTCCCACAAAAATCTCCTCTCTCAAACATGAAAACCAACGGTTTTAGCCGTGGGTTGTTGATTATTCAACATTGATTTTTTCTACCATACAAAATTCAGCAACATCTTTAAATTTTGAGGTGTAACCTTCAATATTTATATTCGGATTTAATTGACGTGCAATTGTTTGACATTTTTTCAAATTATTTCTTTTGAATTGAAAGTCTTGATCATAAATTAAATTAATTTTATATTCACCAATTAATAAATCATTTAAAATAAGATCTTCAATAGTTGTTATATATTTTTTACCTTGCATTGAAATAAAATAATTGTTTTTAAAATTACCATACAAATCTAAATTAATCGCATCAAAACCTCCTTCTGTAATTGTTATTTTATTATATTTAGTAAAGTCTTTTTTTTGAAAATAATATAAACTATTTGAATTTTTTTTATAACGATACTTATTATTATTGATATATCTAGATGTGATTAATTCTAAGTTAGCATTATAAAATTGACAAGAAAGATTCCTTCTATTCAAAATTTTTGGAGCTAAAAGATATTCAACGAAATTAACATACTCACCTATTCTTTTATAAATATAATTTTTATAAATTCGAAAAAGATTTGATTCTCTAACTGAAAATTCGCCGTTAATAGTCATAATTTTTCTTTTAACATATTCAAAATTTGTGTTTTTTATTTCAATATTTTTAATAAATTTATAATTAATATTTTTAGTTAATAATTTTATTATATCTGAATCCATGAAATCAGTATATAATAATAATTTTACTATACTACCTGAAATTCCACATCTAAAACAATAAAACACTCGTTTATTCGTTGAAATATATAAATGACCGTGAGATTGAGCATTTTTTCTAGATGCATCATCACAAAATGGACAATGTATTTGTAATTCAGTAGAATTAATTACTTTATATAATTTCGATATATTACGAAAATGATTTATTACAGAAGGTATTTGAAACAGATCCATGAAATTTTGCCGAATTTTTTCCTGTTTCAAAAACAGTTATCGAAAAACATTTAATTTGATTAAATATTTGTGAAAAACTCTTATACAGATATTCTGCGATATTTTCAGCAGTTGTATTAGTATATGGTAGAATTAAATATTTTGATTTCAATTGTTTTGCACATGTGATTAATTCATCATCAGTTTGAGCTATTAATATAGAATGATCAAATTTTTTATCTAAGAATTGTTGAAACAATTTTAAATCTCCAAAATCTATGATCATACACTCGTTATTTAGTTTTTCACTATAAATTTCTGCAAATACTTTGTACGAATGTCCATGAAGATTTTTACAAACAGATGATGTATTTTGTAACCTATGAGCCGCTTCAAATTTAAATTTTTTTTTGATAGAATACATTTTGATTTCTCCTTTTTTTTAAATTAACAAAAAATAATTTAATAATATTAATTATAATTATTTTTATATGAAAAATTTGATTGTAAAAATTGTTTTAATCATTCTCACAAGCCCCCAGCTTTAGCTGTGGGGTTGCTGACGCTGATTACGATGACATCTTATTCTTACTAATTCTTCAGCATAACCATAAATATGCAAACCGTGAGATGCAGAAATCATTTTACCATTATCTATTCCAATTTCATCAGCCATATATTTTTGCATTACTGCGATTGCAGCAAGATTTGCTGGAAATCCACTCCATAAATCCCATGAATTATGTACAATTATCAATTCACTACCAATTGCAAAATTTGGATGTTCACCGTTTATTTTTAAATCGATAACACTATTAGAATAATAATCATCAATTTTTTTTATTTGAGTCTTTTGAATGTCTTTTTTATTTTTATTTTTATTTATTTTTAATTGCAAAGAAATTTCATTATAATTTTTTACTTTTTTTTCAGGTCTTGAATAAACTGAAGTTTTATATCCACATAATTTACCTAAAAATTCCAATCCAGAAATAAGACATCTATTTGAAGTATATAAAACATTGCTATCACTGAAAGATTTTAATATATATTCATGAAATTTTTTATTTGTATTTATAATGTTAGGTCCTATTTCTTTTTTATTACCTTTTATTAGAACATTAAGTAATAATACTATAAATCTATTATTAATTTTAATAGAGAACTTTGATACATTCGTATATTTAATTTCAAATTTTTTTAGCTTCTTTTCAATTCTAAATTTTCGCATTCTACTTAAACGTGATAAAACTATATCATTATTGTTTTTTTCGATTTTTCCATTGGCTAGAAATACTCCAACAAAATACCCAAAATCTTCATCTAAATCTAACCATTGATCTATTTTATTATTTCTGTCATTTATTCCAATTGTAATGTGTTTAGGTATTGATTTGGTTTTATTTATTAATGTTAAAGGAATTCTATTACGATTTTTAAATAAATCTACAAAACTTTGATGTGATAATTTTCCAGAAATATTTTCGAAATCAGTGATTTTCCAGTTATATAAATAAATATATTTTTCAAATTTTGTATTTTTGAAAAAATCTGGAAAAAAGATTCTATTTGATTTTCTATAATGTAATGATGTAATATTATTTATTTTTATTAAATAGTCATTTTTTACTAATTTTTTAGCATTAACTTCTTTAAATTCCGGTGTGAATACAATATGTTCATCTGTCATACCAAAATCTAAATTGTTTTTAAAATGAAATCTTCGAATATTATTTGCTTTACGAATTGAAGATTCTTCGACTAACTCCCATTTTACTTTATAATTTTTAAGATTGGTATTAATTATATAAACATTATTTCCAGATGATACTAAATTATGAATATCTAAAAGTGTTCCAAGATATACATTATTATTATGTTTATAAATCATTTCAGTATTAGAATCTATACAACGAAAATATGGATAAAATATTAGTTTTTTATCACGAATTTGTATACCAATATGTCTAAGACAAGGTGGATCACTTATTTCACAATCAGAAGGTGATGCTATTTGAAGTATTGCTTGGTTTGTGTTTGGAGTTTTCTTTAAAACTTCAATAAAATGTTCAACTTGTGATATAATTTTATTATTAAATGGAAAAGCATTAATACGTTGTCCATAAGTATAAGTTTCGTTTGGTTTGATATCACCTGTCATGAGATAAGGTAAATATTGTTCAACATAACCTTTGTCTACTGGATTTGGTATTCCAAGAACAGGAGGTATTTCAGGTAACATTAAATCGTAATTTTCACAATATGGAAATTTAATACTTATAACAATAAAATCGAATTGTAATCTAGTTTCACCAATGAATGAACCATGTTGAACTTTAAATTTATTTTGATCAAGTATTTTTGTTAAACATTGAAACCAAGCATCAGGTATATCTCTGGCTTGAATTATTACTATTGAATTTTCCACTTTTTCTCCTTGTAAAAAATAAAAAAAAACTTGTAAAATTCGAGTGAATTTGTTGGTGATACCACGAGGTCTAAACCCCGTGGTATGTTATTACCGAATGTAAAATATTTTGTCAAAAATTGTTTTATAAAATTCTATTTCAACTTTTTTACCAAATTCATTTTTTTTAAGAAAATGATGTAAATCTAAATGCAACTCTAAATTAATGTGATTGTTTTCTAAAGGTTTAACATTAAAATGACTAACTTGTATGATTTTTGAATCTTCTTCTAATTCTTTAAGAATTTCAGTTCTACCAGCTTCTTCTCCATCAGCATAACCCGCTTCTTCTCCATCAGCATAACCCGAATCGTAACCAGACGCAAAACCTTTATCAAAAGAATCGTCTGATTTAGAACATTCTCCTTTATAAATCAACATATTTTTTTCCTTTGTCTAAAATTAATAAGCGTGAACAATAACTCCTCCATCTTCACATTTTGCTACAATTTCTTCTCCCTTTTCAACTTCTTCTTTTGTTGAATAATAAGTAAAATCGCAACAAATAGCTATGACATCAAGTTCGATTTCTGTACCTATATCTTCTTCTAATTTTTCTAAATAGTCAAAAAGTGCAGATAAACCATCATATCCTCCCATTTCTTCAAAACGATCAAATTTCCTAAATTCGTCCATAAAATGTGATTTTGTAACTATCTTTTTCATCAAAAATCTCCTCAAGCGTAGAAACCCCCTGGCTTTAGCCATGATTTCTTTTAAAAAAAAGTTTACTTTAAAAATTCAAATTTAATAACACCTTTTCGCATTCGATTTTCAAATTTATTATAAAATTTTACAAATGTTAAATAATCAGCAGAAGTTTTAGGATTTTCAGCAATAATATTCTTAATCTGATACCATCCCATATCCCACAGATTTAAATTATGTTTCCAACGAAATTGAATACTATTAAAAACCAATTTTGTAGCTAAATTTAAAATTTTCTGAGCGTCTGAAGAAAGTTTAACAGTTTTTAATATTTTATAAACGAATTTATCTCTATCTTTAAACGCATCATCGTATAACTTATCGCAATGTTCAAGATTTTTAGTTTTATTAATAATTTTATCTCTCGATATCCAAAACCATTCGTTCGAAACAACGTTTTTTATTGATGATTGACGGCTAGCTGAATTAAACAGTGAATAAACAATACAATCAATATTCCACTGTTTATATTCAGGATGTTTAACATTTGGAATCAAATATTCCTTTTTTTCAATTATCCAATTAGATTTAATTAATTTTCTGGCTGTGAATAATGCTATAGATTCCCAAAAATTGTAAGGTGTAATAGCATTAGATGATTGTGTGAAAGGTATTGTCAAAAGAATAACTCGTCGATTGTTTTTACCAATATTATTTGCACCAGATGCTAAAAAACCAATAGTATTTTTTATTTTACGTTTTTTACTTTTAGGTTTATGATAAATTTCAGTACCATTAGGAGTAAAAAATAATTCACAAGAATTTAATTTAGTATGTTTTTTTTTAGCCCAATCAACAGGATATTTGTAACCATCTAAATTATAAAAAGTTATACTTGGTATTTTTAAATCGTTAAATGTTTGTCCAAAGTTATTCACACGTTTAACATCAAATAAAAAACTATGTTTATTGTTTGTTTCGCCACTAGACCAAATCGTAAAACAAATACTAAACTCATCTGATACTCCATTAAATTCTCCAGCATTAAATAATAAACCTTTTTCAAATTTAAAATATTTTAAAAACACATTTCTAAAATTTTTAAATGTACTTCCAGTTAAAAATGTCGGTGTTGTAAATAAACATAAATTAGTATTTATTTTATTTTTTGGAAAATCTAAGATTCTATATAGAAATTGTACATATAATTCTGCTGAACCATCAATGTTTTTATCTTTTTTCATTCTATTGCCTACCATAGTATTGACAACACCTTTCATCTCAGATATTGAAGGTCTACCATATGGAGGATTTATGAAAAATAACAATGGTTTCTTTTTTAAAATTGTTTTAAAATTCTTTGGTACTTTATTCCAATCGTCATTTAAAAAATCAAATTGAAATTTAGTTGAATTAGAATTATAATTCGATTTTAAGATTAATTTAATATCGCTTAACTGCAAGGTTGATTGAAATAAATTTGTGAAATTATAATTTCTGGTCAAATTAGCAGTACCACAAGCACAATCCCAAACAACATAATTTGTCTTCCAATTTGGAAATATTTCATCAATATTTTTAACAGCTTCTCTAACTAATACTGTTGGTGTAAAAAATTCTCCTTGTTGTTTTCTAGAAATTTCTTTGATAACAACATCACAATTCGCTGTGATTTGTTTGTATTCTGTTGCAGTATAATTTGTGTCTAATTTTAAAAATAATCTTCTGAATGCAAGTGAATTAATTTTAATATTTTCAGTAATGTTTGTTACAGGATCTGTATATATCAATGTATCGTGTAACTTGTCGGATAAGTGATTTTTTACAGGATCTTTTAATATATTCAAAAATATTGTACGTTTGTTATATATCGAATATTTTTTGTCGGTTAAAACTGCTTTGTCAAAAATATTAAAAATTGTTTCTATATTATAAGGATCAATTTTAACTTTTTCAACATAGCCGTTTCGAAGTAAATTGTGTAATTCTAAACTAATGTAATTCTCATTCAAATATTTAACATCGAAGCTAAATGGAATAATTTGTGGATCATCAATCATTTTTTTGAGAACAGATTGTTTATCGCTATTTTTCGAGTGGATTTGTTTGTGATATTCGGTAAGATATTTTGAGTGGATGAAAATGATTTGATTTTGACTGGCAATAAGAATAATATCTGGTAATTTTTTTTTGAATTTACTTAAAATATTTAGAAAATATTCAGATATTTTGTTGATTTTTGATTTGTAAAAAAAACTTTTGTTGTTTTTAACGATATCTGCGTAGATATATTTGTTTTCGTAAAAAATAATTAATTTGTTGTTGATTTTTTGGATTTGAGCACTTGGAAACCAACTTTCGAAAGTTTTCTTATACGCATCAAGAATTGTTTCTTCGACTCGAATATTTTCAAATAGAGAATAATTTAATTTCATTTTTTTTCTTTTTTAAAGATTTAACAAATATCAATCTTTTTGTGATGTAAAAACTTAAAGTGCTTTTGGTGAAAATTGAAATTGGTAAATTACAGGATCAGTTGCGTTATTTTTCGAAAAAGCTTCAAGTCTTTCATTACAACTACCACATTTACCACAAGGATATCGTTGGTTAGCATAACAAGTTCTGGTTAATTGAAAAGGTACATTGTTTTCCAAACCAATTTTACATATTTTTGTTTTATCAATATTAATAAATGGTGCAATTATTTCAACTTTTTTATCAGATGATAAATATATAGTAGTGTCTAATGATTTTGCAAATTCTTGACGAGCATCAGGATAAATAACATGATCACCACTATGAATTCCTAATGCGATTTTTCCAATATTTTTACTTTCAGCTAACCCAGAAAGAATTGCTGAAAAAATTAAATTTCTTCCAGGAATGACTGTTAATTTCATTGAATCTTCTTGGTAATGTCCTTCTGGAATTACACCACCAAGAAGATTACTTTTAAAATTAACAAATATTGATGAAACATCAATTGTTGTTAATTTAACACTATAAAATTTTGCTATTTTTTCAGCCATTTCGTTTTCGTATTTATTGTGATTACTTAAATAAAGAAAATTAACACATTCTATTTGATAATCTAATTTAATGAGATGTGATAATAAAACAGCAGAATCCATTCCTCCACTTAATGACATCAAAACTTTTTTTTCTTTCAATTTGTATTACCTCTTAAAAATTTTTAACACCTTTCAAGCATGTGTGAAAACCCCACGGCTAACTAAAGCAGTGGGGTTGCTGACTGAAAACGTAGTTGTGTTAAAACATTCAACTATTGTTGACCTTTTGGTATGTAATGATTTGGTTGAACTCTTGAGATTTTAATATATTTAGATTTCTTTTTTTTCACTACTTTTTTATAATCTTCTTCGCAAAGCAATTCTAATAGAAGATTTTTATCTATATTTAATCTTTCTGTCGTTATTTCTCTAACTCCCCAACATTCATTATTAATATATTCTGTTATATCACCATCTTGTTTAAACCTTTCTATCAATATTGTTCGAATATCAAAAAACGCTTTATTGATTTTAATTTCGTTTTTTTTAACATTTGTATAAAGTTCTAACAATTTTTTGTTCGACAGATTTTGTAAATCTTTCAAGTGATTTTCCTTTCATTTTTTGAAGGTTATAAAGAGGATTGTAAAAATTAAACTCAAATATAACCATGATGGAAGTATTAAATTTAATATAACTGCAATAGCAATTATAACAATAAAATCTTCAATTAAAAGCATATTTTTTTTATTTTTTCTCCTGAAAATCTTGACGATTTCAGTACAAAAAACATAATTGATATACGCATATTTTTTTTAATTACAAGAAGTTCAATTTAACTATTGTTATAGATAAGATTTTCTTTGTTTAAAAAGTTTTTTGTAAAACCCCCTTAGAATCTGTTTGGGGTTACGCCGATTATCGAATCAATAAGATCTCCACCATATTTCTGAAAAATTATTATTAATAACTGGAATTATATAATTATAAAGAAAATTATTTCCATCTCCAAATTCAATTAAATCTAGATAATATGCAAATCGTTTTTTAAGATCAATAAAATCAGTATTTGATTGTATTCTGTTATCAATTTTTTCAAGTTTTAATAATTCCATTACTATTTTTTTTATTGTATTTAAAAAATCTTTTTTAAACAATAAACTGTTGTTTTTAAACTTATATTGTAATATTTGTTCAAAACTTTCAGGAGAATCACATTTTATTTGTTGTATAAAATTTGGTAATATCATTGTAAAACAATCGATACAAAAAAATTGATATGTGAAACTACCAATTTTAGTAATGTCTCCTTTAAAAAAATTTTGATTTACTATAGGTGTGTAATTTTCATTTACAAATATCAATAAATCTTCAAAGATTTCGTTTTTTAAAATATAATTATCTATTAAATCTAATAAATAAATACCTAAATTATTTAAATTGATATATTGATCTTCAATTTGTTTTTTTATTTCTATTGAATTTTGATTATCTTCCATAATTTCATAATTTGGTGGCATACCAAATATTGAATTGTTATCTGGTATATTAAAATAAGTCGATGATGTTGATAGTGGACTATCAATAGTTTGTAAATTTAACATCAAAAACCTCCTCAAGCGTTAGTCGTGGGGTTGCTGACCGATTACTACAGGATCAATATTATGCGCAATCCACCTTTCAATTAGTTATTTTAGAAAAAACTACCATTAGTAGTTTCTTCTAATTCTTCATAAATATCAATATTAATGAAATTTTCACAAACTGTATAAAGACAGTAAGTTTTATCTTCATTTTGGAATTGAGCTATATTTAAATTATAATTTTCTGCTGAAATTGGACAATAGGTTGATGATCGAAGTATTAAATCAGCATTGTTTTCATCAATTTTATTCTTTTCATTCATATATTCTTCAAATATATAAATAGCTGTATCTGGAATATGTATTCCTTTAAAAATATTATCTTTAAAAAGAAATTCAATATAGTCAACATCTTTTGCTAATTTATTAATAATTTCTTTTATTTCTTTATTGATCTTTCTATTAGCTATCACTTTAACGTTCTTGAAATTGGGCATGGTTTCTTGCTGATTTGTTATTGAATCATCCTGTTTTGGTATAAATAAACGAATTTCATTATTAACAAAAATATATCTTGAATTTGGATTATCATTAATAATTACAATATCACTATTATTTTTAAATTGTTTCATTAATTTTATATATTTTTTCGGATTAATTATTTCAAATGAAACTTTATTTTTTTCAAATATTTTTCCTAAATCTGTTTTTGCAATAGCTGCACCAATTGATTTGATAATTATATTGTTTTTAATTATAATAGTTTCGTTCGTATTTGTTAAATTTCCAAGAATTTTTAGAAACATATCAAATTTACCTGGTGAAACAGTTGCAATTGTCGATTCTTCGTTTGAATTTGTTGTTTCTTCAAATATCGAATTTGTTTTAGATTCTGTTGTTTCTTCATTTGATTCTGTTGTTTCTTCAAATATCGAATTTGTAGCAGATTCTGTTGTTTCTTCATTTGAATCTGTTGTTTCTTCAAATATCGAATTTGTTTCAGATTCTGTTGTTTCTTCATTTGATTCTGTTGTTTCTTCAAATATCGAATTTGTAGCAGATTCTGTTGTTTCTTCATTTGAATCTGTTGTTTCTTCAAATATCGAATTTATTTCAGATTCTATTGTTTCTTCGATAAATTCTGTTGTTGTTTCTTTGTCAGATTCTTCGAATATCGAATTTGTGTCAGAATCTATCAAAGTTGTGAATGTTGTTTCTTTTTCTTGATTTTCAAATAGTGAATCTTCTCCATCAATTGATGGAAATAAATTGTTTTTCATCAAAAATCTCCTTAAACGTTGAACTTCAGACTTTAGTTGTTGGATTGCTGATCTCTATATATCCAGATATCAAACCACGAATTTTTATCAAAAACCTCCTCAAGCGTGGAAACCTCCAGCTTTAACCGTGAGGTTACTGACCAAACATCCTTAAACGTAATTTTTTTAAAAATAAAAAAATAAAGTGTTATTATCTATTTTACTCTCTATAACAAGAATTCTATTATATTTTTTTGGATCTTCACCTAATTCAACAATGTATTCATTAATTGATTTGTGTATATTTTTATTAAAATTTATAACAAATTCTGATAACAATTGATTGTTTTGAAACTCAATAGATATAGTTGATTGATCATAATTAATATTAATTGGTTTTACCGGATTTTTTAAAATATTATTTTTGATAATAGGTTTATACCAATTTTTAACAATCGATTTCAAATAAATATCTTTTGCTGGTTCTGGAATATTAAATTTTTTAATAGTTGATTCAAAAATTGTGTTCATCAAAAACCTCCTCAAGTGTGGAAGCTCCAGGCTTTAGCCGTGGGTTTTTTAGCTGTGTTTAAGTTGGTTAAAAATTAAAAACTCCTTTCCCGTAAGACTTCTATTTAAAAAGTCTTACGGAAGTTGAGGTGAAATTGATTGAAATTAAAGTTTTGTTATTTTCTCAAGTTGAACTTTCATTTGATCATTAAAATTTTTTTTAAAACTAACTATACCTCGAAAAGATTTTATTACTACTTCATTATAGTTTATCTTCTCTTTATCAATTGAAATTATTATTTTTACTACTTGATGCCC
>CAYLKS010000068.1:0-11245 GCA_964384205.1 uncultured bacterium
AACAAACTGGATGGAAAGATTGTATAAGGAGCTCAAAGACTATATCAGAATAAGATGATATTTTCAGTCTGAACAAAGTGCAGACAAATTCCTATATTTGTTTTTAGTGAAAAGAATGAGAAATATTTATCAAGAAGGCTTGGGTATTCTGATATATTGATGGAGGTGTTTAGACAATGAAAAAAATGGGAGTGACACAATTAACTTGACATTACCACATTCTCTTATGTCATCAAATTATTATTTTTTCTTTTTTTCTCTTGATAATAAAAAAAAATTATTGTATTTTAATTGTAAATTACAATGGAGTTTGTTTAGTATGCACAAAAAAATTTTTGATCCGAAGAAATTTTATAGAGAAGTAGAACATTTTTTTAATAGTAACCCTTTAAAAATACAAGATCCTACTACTTTTATTGCTGCTGCAACCTTCATTTTTAAAAAATTGCAACAATCATTCAATTTAAAAAATATATATGTGTTTCAAAAAAAAGAGAATAAATATGTCAATTACTTTAAACTAAAAAAAGAGAAAGAAGACATTGTAAATTCAACTTATGATTTCGAGACTATTATAAAATTAGAAGAAAAAACATATAAAAATAAAGTAAAAAAAGAAATTGCTGCTCAAGAGAATAACCTAATTTTTCTTATCCTTGGAAAAGAAAAAGAATTTATTTTCGTTATAAAAACAGGAAAATTAGGTAAATATTTTGATCAATTATATTATGTTTTGAGTAGCTTTAAATATTTTATAAACCAGCATCTAATTCTTTCCAATCTTACTGGAGATTTAAACAAGGCAAGTGAAATACAAAATAGTTTAATCCCGGATAACATCCCTGAGTTTTCTGATTTTGATATTGCAGCTAAATTTTTACCTGCTGAAATTGTAGGTGGAGATGTTTATGATTTTATAAAAATGGATGATGAATTATTAGGAATCACAATTGCTGACGCCAGCGGTCATGGTTTACCCGCAGCTTTACAAGCAAGAGATGCAATAATAGGCTTACGTATGGGAATAGAAAAAGAGAATAAAATCTGGGCTGTTATAAATAAATTGAACAAAGTTATTTTCCAGACCAGTATGTCAAGTAGATTTATCTCACTTTTTTATGGTGAATTAGAAAAAGATGGATTGCTGACATATGTAAATGCTGGCCACTGCAATCCTATATACATTCATAACAATAATGTGCAGGAATTGGATATTGGCGGAATGGTATTAGGCTGGACTGACCAGACCTTCTACAGAAGAGGTTTTCTTTTCATTGAACAAGGTGGAATATTAATTTTATATACAGATGGTTTAACTGAAACTAAAATAAAAGGAAATGAAGAATTTGGTGTTGAACGGCTTGTAAAATTAGTGCAAAGCAATTCAGACAAAAGTGCTCAAAAAATTTTAGATATAATTATCTCTAAAATATCTAAATTGAAGATAAATTCATTCTGGGAAGATGATGTTACCTTAATTATTATTAAAAGAAATAAAAATAAGGAGAAATGATGAATAATGAAATTTTTAAATTTTTGGATGAAAATTTAAATTATATAATAAACAATTTAGATACAATCATTATAAATGAAAATATTGATATAGAAAACTATTTCAAGAGTGTGATTTTCTCCTCTTCTGGAGTTAGAAAAATTTTTGCCTTTGATAGAGATGAAAATTCTAATTCTAAATTTATTTCTAATCTTGATTTTATATTAACATATTCTGTAGCATCATCTTATGTCAAATTCTTAAAAGAAAACAAACTACTACAATCAAATAATATCACTATAGGTGCTGACAGCAGACCTACAAGCCTATTGCTATTATTGATTATTTATTTTACTTTTGAAAAACATGATGTGAATTCTATTTTTAACTTTATATTGTCCGGCCCTGAGATTATGGCGTTTGCAAAAACATCACAGGCTCTTGATGGTTTTTTCTATATAACAGCAAGTCATAACCCACAGGGATATA
Organism: uncultured bacterium; assembly: GCA_964384205.1. GTDB lineage: Bacteria > JAGOEH01 > JAGOEH01 > JAGOEH01 > CAYLKS01 > CAYLKS01. The sequence goes on from CAYLKS010000068.1 coordinate 1,982, forward strand.
ATGGATTCAAATTTGGATTAAAAAATGGTGTTCTCAATTCTGATGAAATTACAAAAGTAAAAAAAATATTTAATAATATTTTTGAAAGAACTCTAAATAATAGTGAGGTATTAATTAAAGAATTTAAATTTTTCTTATATTCTGTAAAAAATTCTATTAGTAAAACTTTTTATTTTAACAAAAGAGCTTCTGAATCCGATTATTTACAATTTCTTGATGAGATTGTATTTGGCAAAAATGTCCCCTTAAACGCAAAAGAACAATTTATATATGATATTTCTCAATCTAATGTATATGTAGCAGCAGAATTTAATGGAAGTTCAAGGATATTCTCTGTAGATGAAAATTTCATGAACAATTTAGGTGTAAACTTTATAAAATTTAATGATAAACCAGGTGAATTTGTTCATAAAATAGTACCCGAGGGGGAATCTTTAGAATATGCTGGTAAAAAATTAGAAGAATACAATAGCACCCATGATAATAAAATACAATTTATATATGTACCAGATTGTGATGGAGATAGAGGAAATATCGTTTTTCACGAAAATAGTTCCCATTTTGTAATATCTGCTCAAAAAGGCTTTGCTTTATCAGTTATGGCAGAAGTTGGCTATGCCTTCTTAATGGGAATTTTTACCCAGAATTCTAAAAATGCAGTTGTTGTTAATGATTGTACCTCCAATATGATTAATGAGCTATTAAAAAATTTAAATGTAAAAGTTTTTAGGAGTGAGACAGGAGAAGCAAATGTTGTTTCTAAAGCACAAGAACTTGAAGCTCAAGGATGGAACATAAGAATTATTGGAGAAGGCAGTAATGGTGGAAATATAACAAGGCCTTCCAACACAAGAGATCCTCTTGCAACTCTGGCATCGTTTTTAAAATTATTATATTTTAATGTAAATGGAAAAAATATTTATAACTTTTTCGCAGAGCATTTAAATAAAAATACTACAAAAGAAAAACCGGGAATTAGTGATTATCTCAATTTATTACCATCTTTTATAACTACAGATGCTTTCGAAGAAAATGCTGTTTTAATATTAGATGTACAAAATCAAGCTACTTTTAAAGAAAAATTTGAAAAAAACTTTTTGGTTTCATGGGAACAGAGGAAAAATTATTTACTGGAAAAATATCAAATTGCTGAATTTAAAGAATTCAATTACGAAGGCACAAAAGAAATTGAAGGCTTTGGCCCTGAATTTAGATCCTCTGAAGCAACAGGCGGTTTAAAAATTCAATTTTACAATACAAATAATGATCCTATTGCATGGCTATTCTTTAGAAAATCAAAGACTGAACCAATTTTTAGAACACTGGTAGATATAAAAAATGGAACTTCTGATGATTTAAATTATTTCACAGAATGGTTACAATCACTCTTAAAACAATCAAATAAGGATTAAAAATATATGAATATTCCATTAGTGGATTTAAAAAGGCAAATAAATTCAATAAGGCAAGAAATCGACCTTGCAATAAAAGAAGTTATTGATAATACTGCTTTTATTGGTGGAAAATTTCTGGAAAGATTTGAAAAAAATTTTGCCAAATTTTGTGAAATTCCCTATGCTGCGGGGGTAAGCTCTGGAACTTCTGCTTTATTTCTTGCCTTAAAATCTATTGGTATAAAACAAGATGATGAAGTTATAACAACTCCAGCCACATTTATAGCCACAGCAGAAGCTATTGTCAATGCAGGGGCTAAAGTCAAATTTGTTGATATAAATCCTGAAACTTATAATATCGACCACAACGCTATTGAAAAAGCTATAACAAATAAAACTAAAGCAATTATTGCTGTTGATCTATACGGTCTAATGGCAAATATGCCTGAATTAAAAAAAATTGCAGAAAAATATAATATTTATTTAATAGAAGATGCTGCTCAGGCACATGGTGCGAAAATTTCGTCAAAAGGTCCTGGTTTTTATTCAGATATTGCCACTTTCAGCTTTTACCCTGGAAAAAATCTTGGAGCTTTTGGAGATGCCGGTGCCGTTATTTCTAAAAACCCCGAACTTATCAATAAAATCAAAATTCTAAGAAATCACGGGAGAAAAGAAAAATATATTCACAATGTAATTGGTGATAATTTTAGAATGGATCCTATACAAGCAAATATTTTAAATGTAAAACTAAATTATATAACAGAATGGAATAAAAAAAGAAACATTATAGCAAAAAAATATAAAGAACTTCTAAAAAACTTAGACATACAACTACCTCATATCCCTGATAATTATGAACATGTTTTTCATATTTTTGCTATAAAGGTAAAAAATCGTGACAAAATATTATCATATCTAAAAGAAAAACAAATTTTTGCTGGAATTCACTATCCAGTACCTTTACATCTGCAACCTGCTTTTAAATTCTTAGGATATAAAAAAGGAGATTTTCCAATAACAGAAGAATTATTTGAAAATGAATTATCATTACCTATTTCCCCAGAACTTACAGATAATGAAATTGAATATGTTGTTGAGAGTTTAAAAAATGCCATTAATATTTAAAAAATTCAGAGAAAAGATATTTCTGATATTTTTCGATTTATTAGCTATAAATTTAAGTTTTTTTATTGTTTTCTGGATAAAATTTAAATCGGGGTTATTTCATCAAATATTACAATTACCACTTGTTGAATTTATTATTCCTGCTTTGATGCTATATGCTTACTGGCTGATAATATTTACTCTTGCTGGATTATATAAATCATGGTATGCCCAATCAAGATTTGATGAAATTGTTTTGGTTTTTAAAGCAGTCATTATTGGTGTCGTTATCTTTTATTTCATGTTATTTTTTAGCAATAAAGGTAATATTTCAAGGTCTGTGCTTGTTATATATACATCTTCATTATTGTTTTTTGTTTCTGTAGGTAGATTGTTACTGAGAACAATTCAAAGAAATTTATTAATAAAAGGAATTGGGGCTAAAAATGTTGCTATAGTTGGTTCCGGTGCAAAAGCAATAAAAATCGCCAATGAAATAAAAAAATATCCGGCACTGGGTTTCAGGTTCATCGGGTTTATTGATTCTAAAAATGGCAGTTTCGAAAAAGATGTTTTACTGGGTAATGTCTCTGATATAAAAAATATTGTAAAAGATTTTAAAATAAATGATATAATTTTTGCTCTGGAGAAAGAGGATAGAGATTTTATTATTCAAACTATTGTAAAATGTGATAACGCCTTTTTAGATTTTTACATTTTACCAGAATTTTATGATATTGTAGCAGGACATCTAAAAACAAATCAAATATATGGATTCCCTCTTATAAAATTATTTCCTTCTCCAATGTCCCCATTGGAAGAAGGAGTCAAACGACTAATGGATATTGTTTTTTCTCTTGTGGGCATAATCATCTCATTACCAATATCGATTATAGTAGCTATTCTAATAAAATTAGATTCAAAAGGCCCAGTATTATTCAAACAGGAGAGAGTCGGCAAAGATGGACAGGTGTTCAAAATACTAAAATTCAGAACAATGATACATAATGCTGAAAAACATACAGGACCAACATGGGCTAAGAAAAATGATTCAAGAATTACAAGAATTGGCAAATTTCTACGAAGAACAAGAATAGATGAAATTCCCCAATTCATAAATATTCTAAAAGGAGAAATGTCTCTTGTCGGGCCAAGACCAGAGCGCCCATATTTTGTAGAACAATTTAAAAAACAAATTCCATTATACACCAACAGATTAAAAGTAAAACCAGGCCTAACCGGATATGCACAGGTAAAGCATAAATATGATGCTTCGCTTGATGATGTGAAAGAAAAATTAAAATATGATCTTTATTACATAGAAAACATGTCAATCAGACTTGATATTAAAATTATCTTAAGAACTATATGGATCGTATTATTCCCGGGCGATAAAGTTCATTAAGAAAGGATAAAAAATGCAAAATTTAAATATTGTGTTTGCAAATAAATATATATGGCTTTCTTTAATAATTTTCATACCCGTATTGATTTTTGCTTTTAGATTGTACAGTAAAAAAACTTTTCCCAATACAAATAGCTTAAGAAATATGCTCTTATTTACAAGATTATCTGCTTTATTTTTAATATTTTTTGTTTTACTAAGACCTGGATGTTCCTTCAATAAAATAAATAAAATTAGACCTAAAAATCTAATTTTTGTTGATAATTCCAAAAGCATAAAATTTAATAATGCTTTTGATAAAGAAAAAATAATAAATACTATAAAAAAAATAGAAGATATATCCAAAAAACAAAATTTCGATTACATTATATTTGCGTATGGTGATTCTATAAAAAAAATTAATAATTTGAATGAACTTTCTTTTGATGATAATAATACAAACTTCCTTAATGTGCTAAGTTATGTTGACGATAATTATATTATTAAAAATTTAAACAATATTTTTGTATTAACAGATGGAAATTTTGATAATTCTCAAATTATCTCAGATTTTATAAAAAAAATTAAAACAAAAATATACTTTATTCCTATTGGAGATACTATCAAATCACCTGATTTAAAAATTAATTATGTTCAATATGATAATGATGCTTATCTCAATAAAAAGCACCAATTTATAGTAAAAATTTCCATTTCAAATATAAAATCAAAAAAAATAAAATTACAAATTTTTAACTCGCAAAATAAACTTACCAAAGAACAAACAATAAAAAACTTAAAAAATAACATAACACTGGAAGATAGTATTACCTTGATCCCTAACAAATTGGGGAAGGCATATTATACATTTGTTTTAACATCCGATGAAAAAGAAAAAAACATTTCAAATAATAAATTCGTTGCTGCTATCAATGTTCACAAAAGCAAATTAAAAATATTAATGTTGTGGAGCTATCCTGATTTGGATTTTAAATTTTTAAAAAAAACTTTCTCAGGAAACAAAAATATAGATTTAACTTCTCTTATACTATCTAATCCTCTTGATAAGAATATTTTTAAAAAAATAAAGAATAATATATTAGATTTTGATGTTATTTTATTAGGACGGATTTCTATATTAGATTTAGAAATTGATGAGTGGGATAATTTAGAAAAATACATTTTTGATCTCAAAAAACCTCTGGTAATTTTTTCCGGTTTCAAGAATAAATCTCTATTAAATTTAAAAAGAACAAAAATTGGCAAAATTGTAAATTACTTAAATCCTGGGGATATATTATCTCTCGATTTTAGAAAACCAGTATCATTTATACCTGAATATTCTCAGGAAAATAACTTCTTCAATATTTATTCTTTAGAAAATAAAAATATAGAATATTGGAATAATATGCCTCAAATTACAGAATCCGTTATTATAAAAAAATTACCTGATTTTATTAAAATATTAGGGAAAATCAGATATAATAATATAGATTACCCTGCTGTATTTATAAATCAGAATCAAGGAATTAATGTTTTATTTTTTTGCATTTCTGGAATATGGAGATGGAAATTTTCAATTCTTAGTCTTGGGATTGAAAATCTTGAATTCGATGATATTTTTAACAATATGATAAAATTTTTAATTTATTATGGCAATAAAGAGCTTATTCAGATTAAGCCAATTAAGGAAATAGTAAATTCTAACGAGGGTGTTATATTTTCCGGAAATATCAATAATATCATCGATAAAAAAATCTATAATGAATATTTAAACCTAAAAATAATTGATAGTACAAACACAACAATAGTTGATATTAAATTAAAAAAAGACAAAAATAATCAATACCATTATATGAATAATAAATTACATGCTGGAAAATATAAATATATAATAGATTATTATATTGATAATCAGCTTCAAAAAAGTAAAAATGGTATTTTTTATGTAATTGAAGAAAAAAAAGAATTTGAAAATTCCTATGTTAATCTAAACTATTTAGAATATATTTCAGATGATAAAAACATATTTATGACCAATGATTCTCAAATTGAAACGCTAACTCTTTCTGGAAAAACAAAAAATATTATAACAGAAAAAAGGCTATACTTCTGGGACAACCTTGTGATTTATCTTCTGATTGTCTTATTTCTGGCAACTGAATGGTTCATTAGAGAAAAAAATCTACTATTATAAATTTAAGGTAAAATATTCACTCTACTATTATTGTATCAATAACAATAAAATCTTTATTTTCTATTTTTGATATAAAATAAGCTGCTTTTTTGATATCTCCATTCTCATCAAAATCTAATGGATTAAAAACACCTTCATAATCTATTTTTTTATTCTCTGCTATTAATGACAAACCTTTTTCAAATTCATTATAAAAAATTTTTTCTCCTCCATTATTCGCAATCTCTGGTATGGTTTCTACAATATCCTGAGTATTTAAAGAGGGAGAAGCTGCCAAAGTATAAATTAATAAACTTGCTGCATCATATACATTTCCAGAATTTTGTAAACTAAACCGATATTCTAAAATTTTCTCAAAATCATTTCTGAATTTATCAAAATAACCAGCTGAATCTAAAGGAGCAACCATTGTTGTATAAAAATCTACATCAAAAAAACTTACAACATTTGATATAAAAGCATCTTTAGTATTTCCATCACACCCAAAAAATACAGGATTATAATTTTGCTCTATAATTCCTGATTCAAATATTCTATTCAAAATATATGCTCCATCATAATCATACGTAACAAAATATATTATTTCTGGTAAATCTGAAAATAAAGAATCTATTTTAACAGGAAGCTTTCTCTGCTCATCTTCATTATAAATAATATTTTGTGAATATTTAAGTATTTTATATATTTGACCCCCATTTTCTGTATAAGTTTTTTTAAAAATATTTGCTAACCCCTCTCCATAATCGTTATCAATGTAAATAACACTGCATGTTTTTTTATTTAACTTAGTTAAAATATAATTTGCAGCAGCAACTCCCTGAAAATTATCTGAAGGGACTGTCCTCCATACGAGGTTATTATCTTCAATATTAGCTATTGCAGGAGATGTGGCCCACGGAGTAATCAATAGGATATTATTGGGAATAGTAACATTTGTAGAAACTGCTATAGTATTAGTTGAGGTTATAGGACCAATAATAGCAACCACTCCTTTATCGAGCAATTTTTTTGCAGCAACAATTGCGGTATCTGGATTAGTTTTAGTATCTTCCGGGATTAAAGCAAGTTTTTTGCCCATTATTCCACCTGCTAAATTTGCCTGTCTTATAGCAAGTAATGCTTCATAATAATAAGTATCACCATCTGATAATTCATAACTATATGGTCCTAAATATCCTATTTTAATCACATTTTCATCTAATCTATTAAAATCTTCTTCTTTTGTAATCTTATCTGAACAGCTTAAAAAAACTATCAATAAAATTAATAAAAAATACCTTAAAATACACATCTTTATTTCTCCAGATCAAAAAGTAAAGTTTAATCCAAATTCAAAATAACGAGAAAAACCACCAATATCATAACCATCAAAACCAGGATAATAAAACTCAGAATTTAATAAATTCCGAATTTTAACATACATATTCATATTCAATAATTCTTTTATTTGTATATCTTCAGTTCTTAAAAAAAGAACAGCTAAAAAATAATCATCCAATTTATAACTAACAAAAGGATTTTTTGCATCTAAAATTAAGAAATTACTTTCACTTCCTCTTCTCTTTGAGAAATAAGAACCTTCCAGAGAAATATATTTAACAAAACGGTCAAAATTTCTTGTAATTCCAAATTTTATCATATGTTTAGGATAAAGATTCATTTCAAAAACAACTTTTTTATTTTCCCCACAATAATTAAATAATTCTTTCGAGTATCTGCTATCAACAAAACTATAATTAAAGTATAAATTTATATTATCCTTAGTATAATTAGCCTCAAATTCCAGACCATGGGAAACTATATCAGATTGATTTATAGGATATAAATTTGTTGTACCAACCATCTTTTTATAAACTATATGATCAAAAACTTTTACCCTGTACAAACTTAAAGACAATAAAATATTATTTCTTACCTTCTTAATTAAAGAAAATTCATGAAAATGTGATTTTTGTGGTTTCAAATCGGGATTGGATAATATTCCTCCTACTTTAATCAAATTAGAATATAACTGTATTATCTCTGGGGGCTTATATGATGAACCGGCTAATAATTTAACATAAATATCATAGTATAATTCAAAACTAATTCCAAACCTCTTGGTAAAAACATCATCATATTCTGAATTAATATCATATCTTATGCCTGCATTGAAATTTATCTTATCTTTAAAAAATATATAATTCATCTGATAATCTATACCTGTATTAGTAATTTTTTTTCGATCAAAGGGCAAACCAGATAGAGAAACAGAGGTTCCATCAGTAACAAAAATATAATCTAATAAATCAAAATCATCCCATATATTATCAATTCCAAAACTCATTGATAATCGCTTATTATAATTCCATTTTAATCTATTATTAAATTGCAAAGACTTATAACCAAAATCCCTTTTATAATATGAAAGTTCTGCTCCTGAAGATTTTTTGTAAAATTTATCATCTGCTAAAGGGCCTCCACAAGAAAAAGTTAAAGAGCTCTGCAAATCTACTTTATTATAAAAATTTTTATTATAATACAAATTGAGATTATAATTATCAAGATGCTCCTGAGCCTTATTGCTAAATAAATCAATATCAATAAAATTCACATCTGAAAGTTGATTTTGATAAATAAATTGCAAACTTATTTTATCATTACCAACTATATTATTCTTTGAAATTCTGGTAAAAAGGCTTATATCTTGATCTTTATTATCTGATGTAGTGCTAATTTTATTATTTCTTATATCTTTATACTTAATTTTGTAAAAATTCTTATTATCATAAGCACCTGCAAAAACATAATTAAAATTGAATAACTTTCCTGACTTATAAAAATCTCCACCATAAGATATTTTCTTATTATAACTTCCACTTTTTATTTCAATTTCAGATTGATTACTCTCTTGTTTTGTAATTATATTAACAACCCCAAGATAAGCATTTGCTCCATAATTTACAGAATTAGGTCCTCTTATAATTTCAATTCTTTCAATTGCACTAATTGGGATAAGCTCCTCATCTAAAAAATCAGAACCTTTACTTTTAAAATTGACAACAACATTGTTAATCATAAGTTTAAATATCCTTGATAAATCTATGATGTCAGCAGTAATACCTCTTATACCAACATTATATTGATTATAATTAAACAATAAATCTATACCTGCTACAGAAGCAATACATTCAGCAACAGAA
>CAYLKS010000068.1:11345-14527 GCA_964384205.1 uncultured bacterium
TCAAATATACTATTTTTTATTCATAAAATTTTTCCGAGCATAATATTTCAGACATGGTATTTCACTAAAATTTAAAATAACTTCTTTTTCTTTATATAAAAAATAAATCTTTTTTTTAAAATATATTTTTTTTATAATATGTATTGAAAAAAAATAAAAAAATTTCAATATTGGGTAATAAAATTTAAAAAAGGAGATAAAATATGAATGAATTAAAAAGAACTGCATTATACGAAGAGCATTTAAAAGCAAATGCTAAAATGGTTCCTTTTGCAGGTTTTGAAATGCCTGTTAATTATCCAGAAGGAATGATGGAAGAACATAAGGCAGTAAGAACAGTTGCTGGTTTATTCGATGTGAGCCACATGGGGCAGTTTATAATTACAGGACCTGATGCTGAAAATTTCGTTAACTATATTATTACCAATAATGTAAAAAAAATAACTGATTATTCCGCATTATATACAGCAATGTGTTATGAACAAGGAACTATTGTTGATGATCTTTTAGTTTACAAATTTCCAGAATATTTTATGCTTGTTGTGAATGCTGCCAATATAGAAAAAGATCTAACACATATCAATGAACATGCTAAAGATAAAAATTTCCGAGTAAATATTGAAAATAAAAGCGATCAGTATTCCTTAATTGCTTTTCAAGGACCCAAAACAGAAGAAATACTATCAAAATACTCAGAAATAGATCTATCTAAAATTAAATATTACCAATTCACTATAGGTAAAATCTTAGATAAAGAAGTAATAATCTCAAGAACTGGATATACAGGTGAAGATGGATTTGAACTTTATATCAAAGATCCAGAGCACACAAAAAAAATCTGGTCAACACTTTATGAAGAAAATAAGGAAAAAGGTGTAAAATTATGCGGTCTCGGAGCAAGAGATACTCTTAGATTAGAAATGGGATTTGCCCTATACGGAAACGACATTGATGAAACTACTACTCCACTTGAAGCAGGCCTTAACTGGGTTGTAAAACTAAAAAAGAAAGATGATTTTATTGGAAAAGAAGCATTGATCAAGCAAAAAGAAGAAGGATTAAAAAGAAAATTATTCGCTTTTGAATATCCAGATAAATTAATCCCACGCCATAATTACCCAATTGTAAACTCAGAAGATAAAGAAATTGGAAATGTTACCAGTGGGTGTTTTTCTCCTATGCTTGAAAAATCCATTGGCATGGGTTATATTTATCTTGACAAATTCAATGAAAATGATATATTTATTAAAGTAAGAAACAAAAAAATTAAAGCAACTATTACTAAATTACCTTTTTATAAAAAAGCTACACATAAATGACAAAAGAGAAAAAAACTTTAATATTAGGTATTCTTGAAATCGTTATATCTATATTTATTACCTTAAGTATTATTTCATATTCCAATAATGATTATCTTGAATTAATTAAAAAAGGATTTATTAACGGAAATTTCAAAAACTATACAGGTGGGATAGGATGTTTCCTATCCCACTGGATATTAATATTAACTGGCTATTGTAGTATATTCGTGATACTATTAATAGCTCAATTGGGGATCTATAATATAATTTCAACTATAAGAGGGAAAAAATACTCAACAGCAATTAAAATATTAATTCTCTTTATAATACTAAGTATATTTTTAAACTCAATAGAAATAATTCATCATATTAAAACTATAAACAATTTTCATTTAGGCGGCCTCTTATTTTATAAAATAGCAAAATATATAACTATATTATTTGGAAATGTTGGAACATATCTAATAATGATTTTGCTAACAACTATATATCTTATTATTACAATAGAAAAAACATTTGATATAAAACCACCGGCTTTTATAAACAGTATTGATATTTCATTTAAAAAATTATTCAAAAAAGAAAATAAAAATGAAATAAACATTATTGATATATCAGAAAAAAAAAAGACAAAAACTAATATAAAAAACGATGAAAAAAAAATTAAAAAAGATAAAAATAATATAGTTAAGGTCGATAATATAAATATGGAAGAATTAACAGAAAAAAATACAATAGAAGACATTTCTGATGATTTAAAAATAAATACAGAATCTGAACTATCTGAAGGATTATTAAAAGCAATGGAAAAAATAGAAGATGTAGAAAATTCTTCCACACCCTATTTAAGTTCATTAGAATCAAATATTGAAAATAAAACTATGCTCTATAAATTACCTGAACTAAATTTACTTCCTGATCTGGAAAAAAATAATACCAAAATTTCAAAATTAGAGATCTCCCAAACTTCTCAAAAATTGGAATCAAAACTTCAAGAATTTGGTGTAAACTGTAAAGTTGTTGCTGTAAGCCCGGGACCTATTATAACTTTATATGAATTAAAATTGGCACCTGGAATAAAAGTCAATAAAGTAATGCAGCTTGTTGATGACCTATCTTTGGCTCTTACTGGAAGAAGAGTCAGAGTAATTGCTCCTATACCAGGGAAAGAGACCATTGGAATTGAAGTACCAAATACTAACCCCGAAATTGTATTTTTTAAAGAAATACTTACTTCTCCTATTTTCAAAGAAAACAAAAATCCTCTTCTTATTGCATTAGGTAAAAATATAGCAGGAAAACCCTTTGCGACAAGTCTCACTAAAATGCCACATTTACTAATTGCAGGAGCAACAGGTTCGGGTAAAAGTGTATGTTTAAATAGTATAATTGCATCTTTACTATTTACAAATACTCCAGATGATTTAAGATTATTACTTATTGACCCTAAAATGATAGAATTTAGCATATATCAAGATATCCCCCATCTACTAACACCAGTTGTTACAGATCCTAAAAATGCTATAACTGTTCTACAATGGGCAGTATTGGAAATGGAAAATAGATATAAAATGCTTGCAAAATATGGAAGTCGAAATATTATAGATTTTAATAATAAAGCAACTAAAATAAAAAAAGAAGATAAAAATGCTGATATTGAAAGATTAAATTATATAGTTATAATTATAGATGAGCTGGCAGATTTAATGATGACTGCAAGCGCAGATATCGAAACAAGCATTGCAAGATTAGCCCAGATGGCAAGAGCTGTAGGAATACATTTAATTTTAGCAACTCAAAGACCATCTGTAAATGTTATCACTGGTGTAATAAAAGCTAATTTGCCTGCATGAATTGCTTTTCAGGTTGCTCAAAGAAATG
>CAYLKS010000069.1:0-14005 GCA_964384205.1 uncultured bacterium
AGGAATTAAATGAAAAATTAAACAATCTGTAGACACAATTTTCTTGACAATACCAAATAATTTCTGGGGGAAACTTCTTTAAAAATAATCTGTTACTTAATGCTATCATATAGTCTATTATTTAAAAAACACTTAGAAACAATAAAATATACAAATATCTAAAAAAAATGACAATATCCAATTACGGAATACATATAGTATAATTCCTATAAGATTTTAAAATTTAAATCGTCAAAAATAATGCCTAAACCTTTTGACATCAAAATTTACATCGAAAAAATATATTCTATTATTAAATTATAATACTCAATGCCGTTAATCCAGAATTAATAATACCACTATACCAAATAGATAATTCTAATGAAGCTATATATCAATATAAAATCTTTCTGAAATTTATAATATCAAATATACAACCACTTATTACATAACAAATCAATAAATACATACTCACATCATCAAATCTGCCAACTCTATATCTTTATTAATCTTTATTATTTTTTTCTAACTTTCAACGGCATTTTTATAGAAAAAACTGCGCCTTTATTTTTTCCAGGACTCATAGCAGAAATCTGTCCATTATGTAATTCTACAATGTTCTTACAAATAGCAAGACCTAAACCTGTAGTAGGTTCTCCTGCTGTACCTTCCCTTGCATATGGAGTAAAAGCTGTAAATAATTTACTGTAATCAATACTTTCCCAGCCAATTCCATAATCTATAACATCAACCCAATAAAATTCATCACTTTTTCTAACTTTAATCTCTATTACACCATTCTCAAAACTAAACTTAATTGCATTATATAAAAGATTATTGAACACCTGAACCATCTTATCAAGATCTATTTTAATTAAAAAATCTTCAAAATCATTAATTTTAATTTTTAATCTTTTCTTTATTAAATTAGGTTCTATATCTGATACTACACCTCTTAAAAAAGCCATCATGGAAATTTCATCTATTTTTAATTGTAACTTATTTTGTTGAAATTTTAAAACAGACAAAATCTCATTTATAAAATTCAGTTGCTTATAACCGCTTTTAATAATTGTATTTAACCAATTTCTATATTGTTCGGAGAGATTTTTATCTTCATACATTAATTCTGCAAGTCCAATAATACCAGATAACGGGCTTCTCAAATCATGAGATGCTATTGACAAAAATTCATCTTTCATATTATTTAATTCAATCAGTTCTTTATTTTGTTTTGCTAACTTATCAACTAATTTCTTTTTTTCAATTAAAGCTAATGAAATTTTCCTTTGAAAAATCAAATTATCAATAGCTAATGCAAACTTCAAAGCTAAATTTTTAAGATAATCAAAACTAAAATCATCCGAAAATCTATTTTCTTTATTACTGGCAAAAATAATAATTACATCAATTTTACCATTAAAAAATACTGGTAGCACCAGCAAAGATTCTACACCTGAACTTTTATCCTGCAAAAAATGAGAAAACTTACTAAAATCTGATTTAACAATTTCAGGAGAAGAAGGAATATTTTTATATTCCTCAAAATTGCAAATCTTTAGAAAAGTATATTTTTCAAGTTGCAAAAATTTAGAAATCTCTGAATTATTTGCAACATAAAAAGTTACATAATCTATTTTAAATATATTTAAAACAAAATCTCTAAAATCAACAAATAAATTATTTATATTTTTTGTTGATAATATTATAGATTCCAATTTATTAAAATTATGAAACAAATTATAATTATACTCTGCATTATCAATGATTTCAAAAATAATTTTTTTTAAGTCTTCAACTCCAAGATTATTTATATTTTCTTTAAAACTACGAGAATCAAAAGTAATTTATCTACTCCTGTTTTAAATCAAAATCTTCTGGTATTAAACCAGCATCTCTATACTCATTTAATTTATTCCTTAAAGTACGGATACTAATACCTAATTTTTCAGCTGCTTTTGTTTTATTATTGCCACATTTACGTAAAGTAACAAATATTGCATCTTTTTCTATCTCAGCAATAGTTTTATTTCCAAAATAAGTATTCATGAAGGTTTGTAAATCAAATTCTTTATTTACTGGAATATTTTCCTCAATTATAATATCATCAGGAGTTATAATATCAGATTTTGAAATAATAGTAGCACGTTCTATTGTGTTTTCAAGTTCTCTAACATTCCCTGGCCAATCATAGTTCATTAACTTTTCCAATGCATCTTTGTGAATTTTTCTTATAGGAACACCATTTTCTAATGAAAATTTTTCAATAAAATGATTCACTAATGCTGGAATATCTTCTTTCCTTTCTCTTAAAGGCGGCATTTTGATGGGAAAAACATTTAATCTATAATAAAGATCTTCTCTAAAATTGTTATTTGCGATTTCTTTCAATAAATCACGATTTGTTGTAGCAATAACTCTAACATCTACTTTAATTGTTTGAGAACCACCAACTCTCTCAAATTCTTTTTCCTGCAAAACCCTTAATAATTTTGCCTGCAAATTAAGAGATATTTCACTTATTTCATCTAATAAAATAGTTCCTCCATCAGCAAGTCCAAACTTCCCTGTAGTTTGTCTTATTGCTCCTGTAAAAGAACCTTTCTCATGACCAAATAATTCACTTTCAACAAGCCCTTCAGGTAAAGCAGCGCAATTCATTTTAATAAAAGGCTTATCTCTACGTGGGCTATTATAATGAATAGCACGCGCTACCAATTCCTTACCTGTTCCACTTTCCCCTGTTATCAAAACAGTAGCCTTTGTCTTAGCAACTGTTTTGATTAATTCAAAAATTTTTTTCATCGGCTTACTTATGCCAATAATTGAGCTTAAATCATATTTTGTAAACAATTGGCTTTTCAATAATTTATTCTCAGCAATAACATTCTGAAAATTCTTTACCCTATCAACCAAAATCTCAATTTCATCTGCAGTACATGGTTTCATCAAATAATCATAAGCACCTATTTTCATAGCCTCCACAGCATTCTCTACTGTTCCATAAGCTGTCAAAACAACAACAAATGTATCTGGGGTTTTTTCTTTAACAAATCTCAAAACATCCATACCTGTAATTTCAGGCATTTTCATATCTGTTATTACTAAATTATAATTATTATCTTCCAATATCTTTATAGCCTCTTTCCCATTTTTAGCAATTTCAACATTATAGCCTTTTCGCTTTAAAGTTTCATATAAATAATCTCGCATTAATTCTTCATCATCTACTACTAAAATTCTAAATTCACTCATATCTCCCTCTCCTAAAATTTAATCAATACCAGGTAACTTAATTATTATATCTGTACCTTCATTTTCTTTTGATTCAATCAATATATCACCATTATGAAGGTTTATAATCTTCTTAACAATAGCAAGCCCCAAACCTGTACCGTTTTCTTTAGTTGTAAAAAAAGGATTGAAAATCTTTTCTATATTCTCTTTACTAATACCAATTCCATTATCTGAAATCTTTATAAAAATGGGCCTTGCCATACTTTTAGGTGTTTTTGTTATCATATTCCAATGAGAAAATTGTCTAATCTCTTTCTCTTTACGCAAAACATTTATAGAAATTTTAGGATTTTCTATGTGACTAACCGCATCTATGGAATTGATCATGATATTATAAAGAGACTGAACTAAAAGATCTTTATCACATTTTAATTCTATTAGCTCATCTTTTATATTATTCTCAATCTCAATTTGTAACTTTCTCTGTTCCATCATAGAACCAATATTTCCTACCACATTATCTACAATATCTCTCAATTTCACAATCTGCATATTTAATTTAAAATCTCTTGTATAAGTTAACAAATTAGTAACTATCTTATTTAAACTCTCAACTCCCTGAATAATTTTTTTAACTAATCGTGCTTTATCTTCATCATCTTTTAAGTCTCTATATAAAAGATTGGCAAATCCTGTTATACCACCCAGAGGATTTCTTATTTCATGAGCAACTGTTGCTGCCATCTCTCCTAAAGCCGCAAGAGTATTCTTTTTTATCAATTCTTTTTCTAATTTTTTATAATCTGTTAAATCTTGAAAAATCTCAACTGCTCCTAAAATATTTCCACTTTTATCTGTTATATAACTTGTAGAAAAACTTATAGGAATTTTTTTGTTATCCTTACGTATAATTTCTTTTTCCCTATTAACTATATTCTCTCCAGAAATAAGCGTATAGTTTAATGTAAACTTATGATGCACACTTTTTCCCAAAACATCTTTATAATATTTCCCAACTACCTCTTCCCCAGAAAAACCAGTAATCTCTTCAGCAGCTCTATTAAAAATAGTAATTTTTCCATTTAAATCAATAGCCACCACACCACTATTCATACTTTCCAGAATATTATTTAAATAATTTTTTACTCTAAAATTTTCATCTAAAGATTTCTGTAATTCTTTATTTTTCTTATCCAATTCAAAATTAATATCTTCAAATTTTTTCTGCAACTCCCTATAGGCATTAGTCAATACTTCTGTGCTATTATTAAATTCTTCAAATGCTTTTTGCAAACTCTTTATATATTCTATTTTATCACTCATCATCACTTATTCTTTTTATAACTATTAATTGCTCTTTTCATATCCACTGTTTTAATAGAAGAATTATTAAGAGTAATTCCTTTTATTTTCATATTTTTTGCAATCTCACCATCTAATTTAACTATTTTTGCCATTACATCCTTCAAATCTTTAAGAACACCAGATAATTCCTGCTTTAACATACTATCTCTGATTACTGCTTTATTTTTTATCCAAAAATCCTTCTCTTCCGAAATCATATCTTCAATTTCTTTTATTTTATCTTCTATTTCCATTCTTTTAGATAAATAATTTAAAAAATCAACAGGTGAAAAATCTATATTATTATTAAAATCATTTGCTAATTTCAATATTTCAAAATATAATTCCTTTTCTTTCATAAAGTTAGATTTTAAAACCATTAAAATTTTTTCTGTACTATTATCCATCTTGCATTTTTTTCTTCTTTAATTCTTCTATTTTAGGTTCAATTTCCATAAGCCATTTTACATTATCCAACTCAAATTGAGCATGATTATACCAAATAGAATTTTTATAATTCTCAAGAACTCTATTGTAATATACAATAGCATTTTTATAATCTTTCTTTATTTTATAAATATTTCCAATTTGAAACATAACCCAATCTAATTTTTCAGGATATTCCCTGAGAAAATATTCTTCTAATTTTTTATAATAAACCAAAGCACTATCGTATTGCTCATTCTGAAACAAAAGATCTGGTAAAGTAAATATAGCATAATTTATATCTGTATGAAATAACATTTGAGGTTCTTTTTTACTTTCAAATATCTCTACAATTTTTTTTATATAATAAATCGATTTTCCTAATTTATTTTTTCCTTTATAAAGATCTGCTAACTCTCTATACAATTTAATTAAAGAAAATTCGTCAGGTACCAACTTTAAAGCATAATCATATTCTTCATCCCTAATAATAGGCTTATTCTTCTTTTCATAAATTCTCGCCAAAAAAAGATGTGCCCAATAGCAATTTTTATCATCAGGGAACTTCTGGATAAATAACCTTAAATATTTTATTGCATCATCATATTTACCTAAATAATAATATGCTTTCCCCAAAATAAAAAGAATTTCATCTAAAAACTCAGTATTAGGATTAACATCATATAAAAGCTGTGCGTATTTACTCGCCTGAGGATATAACATCAATTTAAAATATATTTTAGCTAATAATAAATATGAATCCTCAACAAATTTAGAATCTGGAAATAATTTAATAAGAGAATACAATACCTTTACTGCTCTTTCATAATCATCTCTATCATAATATTCCTTCGCCCAAATAAAAAGCTTCAGTGGTTCCTGTTCTTTCAAATCCTCTTTTATACCATAAGCCTTCAAAAAAGAATCAACTTCTGCCGAATCTATCTGTGGCTTGCCTTTTGCTCTTAAACTATCATTAACAGCTTTTATAGAATCCAATTTAATAATCTTATCCACTATATCCTGTAAATATTGTCTTTTTTTTCTTATTTCAGGAAATTTGGAAGTATCTGCGGCTATTCTTAAATACAAATCCAAATATTCTATAGCTTTATTAAAATCTTTTGTATCTTCAGAAATTTGAGACAAATAAATATAACTATCATAAAATTTCTTTTCATCTTTAAGGGCCTGACTAAAATTATAAATTGCTTTGGGATAATCCTTTTTTTCAAACCGTATTATACCAGCATAATAATAAGCTTCTGTAGAATTTCCTTCAATAGCAGCTATTCTAAAATTTTTTAATGCTTCTTCATAATTCTTCTCTCTAAAATATTTTTTCCCCAATTCAATATAATTTCTATATTTATTAGTAATATTAGCTACAGAATCTGGATATATATCAATAACAAGTCTATATGGCCTCAATAAAGTAAATACTTTATAGACAAAATTAGTATCAGTAAGAATAATAACCTGAGAATGTCTTTTCCCTATTTCTTCTACATAAACAGATCTCACAAAAGGAAGCTCCACTTCTTTTTTTAATTCACTCTGCCCCATCACAGTATTATATAACATAACAACCAGCTTATCATCTGCAATTTTTTTAATATCGTATAAAGGGCTATCGGATAATTGAATTACTACTCTTGTTTTTGTGTTATGGAAACCTAAATAAATTTTAAAAATAACATTACTTGTATCAATATATTTTTTAGTAGTATCTTTTCTAATAGAATCCCTATTAGTATCAACAGATAATGTATCAATTATATCTATCTGCCCCAATATAGCAATAGAAAAATGTAAAAAAAAAATAAGTCCCGTAATTTTCCTCATATTAATTCATCACTAATTTCATTATTTTAAAAGCAATTTGATCTAAAGGAAGTACAAAATCAGCAAGTTTATTTTCAATAACAACTCTTGGCATACCATAAACGACACATGATTCTTCATCCTGTGCAATAACAGTACCATGAAAATGCTTTATAGTGCGAGATCCCTCAAGCCCATCATGCCCCATACCAGTCATAACTACCCCAAGAGTTTTATCTTTAAAAAATCCACCTACAGAATTAAACAAAAAATCAACAGAAGGCGTATAAAGAGAATCCATATCAAAAATATTAATGATATACCTACTACCATGTTTCTTCAACTTCATATGATGTCCACCAGGTGCAATATACACAATATTATCATCTATCACTTCATTATGCTCTGCTTCTTTAACCTGTAATGGAGATAGACTATTTAATCTCTCTGCAAGAGATTTTGTGAATATAGGAGGCATGTGTTGTACCACCAATACAGGCATAGATATTCCCTTGCTTAAATTAGGAATAACCCGTTCTAAAGCTGGAGGTCCCCCTGTAGAAGTTCCAATTGTTAATACCTCATATTTTTTCTCTTTTTTTTCTATTTTGTCTTCTTTTTTAGAAGTTGGCAAAGTAATAAGATTTATTTTATGTGAAATAAGATTCTTTATCTTAGCTTTAGAAGCATTCTTTATTTTTTCAATTATTAAATGTTTTTTGTCAAAAATAGATAGAGAAGAGCCTTGGATATCTTTTGATAAATAATCAACTGCTCCTGCTTCTAATGCTTCTAATGTAACCTTTGCACCTTCTTCAGTCAAAGAACTAAACATTATAACAGGTACCGGATGCTTTGTCATTATTTCTTTTAGCGCTGAGATACCATCCATAAGAGGCATTTCCACATCCATAGTCACAACATCTGGGTCTAAATCTAATACCATTTGAACACCATCTTTACCATTAGCTGCTTCTCCAACAACTTCTATATCAGGTTCTGATTGCACCATCTTAATAAGAGCTTTTCTAATAAATGGAGAATCATCTACTATCAATAACTTTATCATTATAGTTTCACCCTTTTATTTTTAATAAATAAAGAAATGGAACCTTTCTCTAATCTAAAAATAGCATCTTTAAAAACTTCTCTAAGCTCTAATATATCTTCTCCCATAATAATCTTAACTTTAGGATAAACAATATCCTTAACTTCAATATATGAATATTTAAATCGCTCTTTTATTTTTTTAATTTTTTCATATTCTTCTTGATATACCTGGATTTGTTTAGGTAAAGCCATCTGGGCTTTTCTTAAATAATTCAATAATTTTTCTTTTTCTGGAGTCAACTTATTATCTATTTGTAATCTAACTAACTCATATAAATTTTGTTTTATTTTCTTTAAATTTTCCTGATTTTTCTTAATCAAAAAATCAAGTTCGCGCGATCTCTCCATTAATTCTTTACTTACACCTGCAGATAAAATAGTTGGAATTCCTGTTTTGGCACCGGCAATTTTTGTTTCTATTTTATTTTTAGCATAAACATATCCACCAATAATAGCCCCTTTCTTTCCAATAACAATAATATCTCTTCCTGCAGTAAGTTCAGAATTTATAATTTCTTCTCCTACAATAATATCATTACCAGCCTCTATAACCTCATTATCAATATGATGTACCTTAACATCCTGGCCAGCCTTAATCTTTCCTCTATTTTTACCAATAAATCCTGCTTTAACAGTAACCGATTGTTCAGTCTCAATAACAGCATCTTCTACAAGCCCTTTTATTTCTATATCTCCTTTAGCCTTTACTATAAAACCAGATTTAACATCTCCTTCTATAATAATACTACCCTCGAAATCTATATTTCCCACACTATAATCAACATTTCCATCAATAATTAACACATCATGAACTTCTAATATTCCATCTTCATTAAATAAAATATGTCCGGATTTTTCTGCTACTACTATATTTTTCTCCGGAATCTCTCTTAAATTATCTCCTAATGGTAAAGCAACATTCTCTCCATCCTTCGCTTTTATAGGATTTCCATTAATATCAATCCCATCTTCACCTTTAGTAGGAGGCAATATCTCCGCTACAATATCTCCTTTTTTTACCATTGGAATACTCTGAATATTTTTAAAATCTACTTTCCCGTCTTCTAAAATTTTAGGTTTAAATTCTGGATGAAGATTAACCAATACTTTTAACCGTCTATTTTCTCCATGTTTAACAGGTTTTCCCTGTGCAATCAAAATTTCTTCATTAAACCTCTTTTTTAAAAAGTACTCCTCTAACTTCTTTTCAAAAAAATTTGAAACTCCATTTTTTCTTAAAAATACTTTAGTTTCATCCAAAGTAACTAATCTACCAATTTCGAATACCGTTAAATATGCAAGAGTTCTATCTTTATCAAATTTTAAAAGAAATTTATTACTCTTTATTTCAATAAAATCATGATCATTCATAATCAAATTTAAAATAAATTAATAAAATTATAAACTACTTAAAATTTTATCAATTTTTTCTTTTAATGTTTGTGGCGTAAAAGGCTTAACAATATAATTGTTAACACCTGCTTTCATGGCTTCTATAATATCATCTTTCACACTTCTGGTGGTAACCATCAAAATAGGTATATCTTTTAATGCAGGATCAGCTCTTACAGTCTTAACAAAAGTCAATCCATCCATTTCAGGCATATTCCAATCAGTAATAATAAAATTTATATCCTCACTCGCCAATTTAGCAAGAGCATCTTTCCCATCTGTTGCTTCAACAACATTTTCAAACCCTGCCCTTTTTAAAGTATTCACTATAATTCTTCTCATTGTAGCAGAATCATCAACTGCTAAAATTTTTAAATCAGCCATACTATAACTTCCTCCTGTTTATTCATTTACACTTAAAGATTCTTCGATTTCTTTTATAATAACATCTATTTTAAAAGGCTTTATCAAATACTTATCTGCTCCCAATTTCTTAGCCTTCTCAATTTCCTCTTTATTCCCTTCAGTAGTTAACACAATAATAGGCAACTTAGAAAAAAAATCATCACTTTTTAAATTTTTAATAAACTCAAACCCATCCATATTGGGCATATTTAAATCAGTAATAATAACATCCACATCATTTACAGCTAATTTTTCCAAGGCATCTTGACCATCTGTCGCAAGAATTACCTTATACCCTCTTATTTTTAATCCAAAAGAAATAAACTTTCTTATTGTATCAGAATCATCAACAAAAAGTATTGTTACTTTTTTCATATATTACCCCTTACTCATCTTTTCTGTAAAATACTGCTCTCTTATAATGAACTATTTTAAAAGCAGTACTGATACCATGTAAAGTTTCAGAATGTCCAATAAAAAGATATCCGCCTTTTAGCAATTTATCATAAAACAGCTTAACTACTCTTTTTCTCGCTTCTATATCAAAATATATCATCACATTTCTACAAAAAATTATATCAAGATTATTTATTAACAATAACGTACTTGGTTTTACAAGATTGCCAAAAGTAAATTTGACATACTTTTTAATCTTATCATCTATTTTAAACGTAAAATTATTTATCTTTTTAAAATATTTATTAACTATATACTCGGGGGTATTTCTCAAACTTAATTTATTATATATACCCGCTCTTGCAGAATTTAACACATTATCGCTTAAATCATTACCTATAATCTCAACATCAAATTCCTGCATTACTCCTTTTTCATTTAAAATAATAGCTAAACTATAAGGTTCCTCACCTGTACTACACCCCGCACTCCAGATTTTTATCTTTCTATCACCGTTATTTTTTTTTTTCTTTACTAATTCGGGAATTATAAAATCTGAAAACGATTCCATATGAAATTCATTTCTAAAAAAACTTGTCTCATTAGTTGTAATAGAATTTAATAATTTTTTAAACTCTACACCAGTTTTATCATATTTAAGATAAAAATAATAGTCTTTAAATGTTTTACTATTAGTCTCTATTAACCTTTGATTTAATCTATTGATTAATAAATATTTTTTATTATCTTTAAAATATATACCAGTATTTTCATATATATAATCTCTTAATAAATGGAATTCATCATCTGTTAAATCAATAACATTTCTATTAAAAAAACTCATTCACTCCTCTTATGAATAAAAGATAAAATTTTCTCTAAATCAAGAATAGAAAACAACCTATTATCTAACTTTCCAACACCAGAAATAAATTCAGATTCTGTCTCATGAGAAATTATAGGATTAGATTCTATATTACTAAAAGGAATTTCAATAACTTCACTAACAGAATCTACTATTAAACCTATAGTTCTATTTTCTGATTCTATAATCATTATTTTTGAATCTTCTTGCTCAGTATTAGTATTCTTTATTCCCATCCTTTTGGCCAAATTCAATACAGGAATAACTCTTCCTCTTAAATTAATAACACCTTGAACAAAAGGAGGCGACTTCGGAACCCTTGTAATTTCTACCAATTTTATTATCTCTCTAATTACATTTATGTCAAAAGCATATTCTTCTTCACCTAATTTAAAAGAAACTAATTTTAAATATTCCTCTTCTGTTTCTTTATCTGTTGTTGTTAAATTAAACAACTCTTCCAAATTATCCATAATCACCTCTCTTTTTTAAAATAAATAAAATAAAATAATTTGTCAAGTATTATTAACATTTAAAAAATCATACATTCAAAATAGGATTAATCTTTTCAAATAATTGCTTATCTTCTATAAATTCAAAAGAGAATTGTTCTACAACATTTTCTCTACGACATCTTATCAAATGATTATATTTACTTTTTTGTTCAAATTCATTATCATGAAAACATAATTGGCATTCATGCCCTGTTACAATCCCTCTAATTTTACAATTAAAAATACTAACATCATCCAATTTAAATGCTATGTAAAACTCTCCTTTATAAGGAGCAAAAAATTCAAAATATCCTGTCTTTGCATCTGTCAATGTCTGACCAATGCCTGCAAATGTTTTATTTTCAGCATTAAAATCTAATAAATATAGAGGCAATAAAGCAATTTCTCCCTCTTTAGGGGTGTTCTTTTGCCAAATAGTATTTCCAGAAATCAATACTCCATCTTTTTCATTCTTCTCAGTATAATTAACTATATCTATCGGAAATGTATGCTTACCAATCCTAATATTATCCTGAATTTTACAATAATAATAAGGACAATTCCACTTTGTCATCCTTATTTTAGTACATTGATTATGAATGTTCATATCATACTTTTCACGTTCACGCCTTATACATCTATTACATAATCTTATAATTCTATTTGACTGACTCATTCTGCCATTCCTTTTATAATTTTTTTAACAGCCACTTTAAAAATTCCAGTATCATTATAAAAACCAGATTCTACCTTTTTCTTTATTTCCTCTAAATTTTTACCACTTTCACTATCATTATCATTCTTTTTTATATCTCTTATTAACTGCTTAACTTCAATAGCTTTCTGAAATTTATCATAGGATTTTTGAGAAATAAAAACATTATCATTCGATTCAACTTTTTTTATATTATAAGATTTAACCTTATCTTTAGAAAATCTATCATTACTTATTTTTTTGCTTTTATTATCCAATCCCCAATTATTTAATTCTGTAATATTCATAAAAAACCCGTTTTATTTTAGAATTAAGAAAAATTTAAAAATAAGTCAAGATTTTTTTACAATTTTTTTATCAATATCAAAGAAATATCATCTTCTTGTGGCATATCTTCTTTAAAATCAAACCAAAATTGAATAATCAATTTTTTTAACTCTTTTACTGATTTATGTTTATGCTTCTTTATAAAATTTATCAATCTCTGTTTGCCAAGCATTTCTTTATTTTTATTATGAACCTCTACAAGCCCATCTGTAAATAAAATAAAAAGATCTCCTTTTTCCAACTTTATTAGATCAGAAACTTTAAACTTAGAATCTTTTATTATCCCCAAAGCTACACCCGTGCTCGGATACTCAATCACCTCATCAGAATTACTTCTAAACATTAAAGGGCCTTCATGGCCAGCACTAATATATTGCAATGTGTTATTATTAGCATCTATCATAAGAAAAAGCAATGTCATAAAATTTGAATATTCCAAATTTGATTCTAATAAATTATTTAATTTAAAAAATATTTCCTCAACTTCTTTTAAATTTTCAGTATAAGCTCTTAATGCAGCACGAGCCGATGCCATAATAAGTGCAGCACCGATTCCATGTCCTGCAACATCACCAATTACAATAGCTAATTTCTCATCAAAAAATTGAAAATAATCATAATAATCACCGCCTGTCTCATCACATGTCTGTCCCCATCCATCTATCTCAAATCCAGGAACCTGTTCAAAATATTGCGGTAAAAAATACTGCTGTATCTCTCGAGCAATTAAAATTGACTGTCTTAACTTCTCTTTTTCCAAATAATGTTTAAATAATATAGAATTATAAATTGCAACTGCTGATTGATTAGCAATAATCAGACTAGCTTTATAATCCAATTCTGTAAAAGATTCATTATTTATCTTATCATTAAGATTTAAAACACCTAACAACTTATCTTTATATATAATAGGAATGCTTATAGCTGAATAATTCTGATATTTTAATGGATTATGCGAAATTCCAAATTTTTTAAAATCCTCTTTTGTTCTAAAAAAAAGAGGACTTCTTGACTGGGCTACATAACCTGCAATTCCCTCACCAAATTTAACACGAACATTATAAATACTATTATCAAAATTACCACGGGCAGCCTTAATATATAAAAAATTATGCTCCTTATCAGGAAACATTATCGTAACTCTCGTAGCTTTTATTACATGATAAATATTTTTTATAATAGAATCTAAAACTAAATTAATATCTGGATTATGAGATATTTCATAAGATATCTGGGAGATTAAATCAATTATATCATTCATAATATATAAAGTCGCTAACATTAGTTAGCGACATATCATTAATCCAATTCAGAATAAACACTTACTTTTTTCTTATTACGACCAAATGACTCAAACTTTACATAACCATCAATTAAAGCAAATAAAGTATCATCTCCACCCCTACCAACATTATTACCAGGGTGAATTTTTGTGCCTCTCTGTCTAATAATAATTCCACCTGCTTTTATCTTTTGCCCACCAAAAACTTT
>CAYLKS010000070.1:0-13987 GCA_964384205.1 uncultured bacterium
AATAGCAAAATCTCCAAGCGGTAGCCTAAATTTTTGAGAAATTTCAATAATTTTGTTTACAACAAAATTAGCTTCATCATTTTCATCATATAAAATTAAATAATCTATTGCATAGCCTTTGCCCAGTTCGCTCCATAAAAATTTTTCTTTTCTATTTGTATTTTTTGAAATTATGTAATTTGCTGCCTCTAAAATAGTATTTGTAGATCTATAATTTTGTTCTAAATGGACGACTTTAACATTTTCAAAATGCTTCTCAAAATTTAAAATATTACTAACATCAGCTCCTCGCCAACTATAAATGCTTTGATCATCATCGCCTACAACGCAAATATTTTTATATTTATCAGATAATAACTTAATAAGTTCAAACTGTGCTTTATTAGTATCTTGAAATTCATCAACCATAATATATTTGAATCTATTCTGACATTTTTCTAAAATATCTTTATTTGTTTTCCATAAGTTATAATTTAATAATATTAAATCATCAAAATCGAGGGCATTTAATGATTGTAAATTAAGTTGGTAATTTTTATAAATCTCATACGCAAAAAAATCTTTTTCGTTTCTTAAATCATCATCATTTATATCTTCAGGTAGTAATAAATTATTTTTCCAGTCACTGATTTTTCTTTCACAAAACATATAAAATCCATCTGGCAAATTAGTATAGTTGTGGTTTATTATCTTTTTAATCAAACTTCTCTTATCTGTTTCAGTATAAATACAAAAATTATTTTTATATCCAATTTTTGAAATATATTGCCGTAAAATCTGAACAGAAAAAGAATGAAATGTAGAAATAACCATTCCACCTATAGATTTCAAATATAATAATTGTTTTATACGATTTTTCATTTCATCAGCTGCTTTATTCGTAAAAGTTACTGCTAAAATATTGCTCAAAGGAATACCATTGGATATCAAATAAGCTATTCTATAGGTAATAACTCGTGTTTTTCCACTACCAGCTCCGGCCAATATCAGTAGGGGACCATCTATATGAGTGACAGCTTCTATTTGTTGTTTATTGAGACGAGTTAGTAAATTATTTGACATTTTCATAGCCCTTAATTTATACAAATAAATTGGTTTGTCAAATAAAATTTTATCTGTATTTAGAGATAAAATTGTAGAACACATTGGATAAAAAGGGAATAAATGATCAATAAAAGATATTTTAAAAATATTCAAGTTTACATAATATATCTTATGACAACCAATAAATAAATAGAATTTTGTTTTCTTCATTTTAAGTTTAGTTTGTTGATCTTAATGAGAAAAAATATAAAATAATTCAAATAAAACCTATAATAATCATAGTAAAAAAATCAAATAAAACATTAGCATTTTCAAATAATTTAACACAAAAAATTTAATAATATAATTTTATTCAGTATAAATTATTTCTGATTAAATTTTAAATATTGACAAAAATGCTAAAGCAAATTATTATTTATAATAGATGGTATGGTATTAATTAACATTTTTAATGGAGGTTATAATAAATGAAAAAAAATCTAATTTTATTTATAATATTAATTTTAAATATAATGCCATTATCTTATTCTTATGATCATTTAGCAACATCAATAGGAACAGGTGGAAGCAATTTTGCTTTATTAAATGGATTTGACGCCCTATCATCTAACCCTGCTAATATTTTATTATTTAAGAACAATAAATATGAGTTTTCTTTTGTTATGAATCTATCCGGATATTATTTTAATGGAGTTGTTCCAAATTCAATACTATATTTTTATAATATGAAATATTTAAAACATGATAATATATTTAAAAAAGGCAGTGAAACAAAATTTATAAAAAGTCTTACAAATGATGCAACTTTTAATTTTGGTGGAAATATTGATCTTTTAGCTTTTAATATTGGGAGTTTTGCTTTTAAATCAACATTGGTATCAAATTCACGATTATTTTTCAATTCAAGTGAAGCTAACTTATTTGATAACAATTACTTAAATTACCAGAAAGCGCATCTACAACATCCTTATTTAAAATCTATGGCTGTAATAGAAAATTCTTTTGGTTGGTCAATACCAATTGATTATAGAAATATACCTTTAAATTCAATATTTAACAAAGAAAATGGTCTTTTTGGATTCAGTTTTAAATATTTAGTTGGCATTTCTTATGCTGATGTGAAGTTTAGTAATATAGTTATAAGAGATACACTGGGAGTTACAAAAGTTTATGAAGGATCTTATATAGATTTAATATCTTCAGGATTGGAATTGAGTTTAAATTCTGATTCCACACTCCCCGATTCTATTGGTGAAGAAATAAGAGACAATATTGGACCTGCGGGGCATGGTTTTGCAATGGACTTTGGATTTAGTTGGTATGATAGCTCTAGTGTTTTTAGTATTGCAATAAGAAACTTATTAGGTTTTATGCTATGGAATAAAAATATTTATAATGATAAGATTTTTTTTAACAATAATGTAATAGATGAATTCAATAAAAATGAAGATTTGTTAATTTATACTCAAAATAAAAATAATAGTATAAAAACGAAAGACGCTCTTTTAAAATTATATCCTTTATCTTTAGATTTTGGCTACTCAAAGATTTTTCATTTTAATAAAAATACATGGCTTTCTAAGTCTTTTATATTTTCTACATCAGTACGGCAAAATTTTTGGAATTCTGCCTTTTATGGTGTAATACCAAGGGTGTCAGTAGGAATACAAAATAATTTTTTTAATGGAGTAATGCCTTTATATTTAGGAACTTCTTTTGGTGGAGATGAAGAAATGTCTTTTTCTGCTGGTATCGGCTTGGATTTAAAATATTTTGTATTAAATGCAGGAGTAAGAGGATATAAAAATGTACTTGCTCATAAATCAAATGGTATCTCTGTATCAGCAGGTATTGTTTTTAAATTTGGCTATGATGGAGATAATGACCATGATGGTATTTTAAATTCAAAAGATAAATGTAAAAATACCCCTGAAGATTTTGATGGATATCAAGATGATGATGGCTGTCCAGAATATGATAATGATAGTGATGGTATACCTGATTCACTTGATAAATGCCCTTTAACTGCTGAGGATAGAGATGGCTTTGAAGATCTTGATGGATGTCCTGAATATGACAACGATAACGATGGTATACCTGACTCTTTAGATAAATGCCCATTACTTGCTGAAGATTTTGATGGATACCAGGATGATGATGGCTGTCCAGAATATGATAATGATGGTGATGGTATACCTGATTCACTTGATAAATGCCCTTTATTACCAGAAACAATTGATGGATATCAAGATGATGATGGCTGCCCAGAATATGATAAAGATAAAGATGGTATACCAGATTCATTAGATAAATGCCCTTTAGCACCAGAAACATATAATAATTATCTTGATGATGATGGTTGCCCTGATACTCCCCCAGCTCCAAAAAAGAAAGAAATAAAAATTTTAAAACAAGCATTAAAAGGATTACAATTTAAAGTTAATAGTTTTAACATTACAAAAGATTCTTACGCATTATTAGATCAAATTGTTATGATACTTCAAGGAAAAGATTATTTAAGATATTTAATTGAAGGGCATACAGATATATCTGGTGATTATAATTATAATATAGTTTTGTCAAGATTACGAGCAAAAGCAGTAAAGGATTATTTAATTTCAAAAGGAATATCTTCTGATAGATTATTAATTATAGGATATGGTCCAGATAAACCTATCGCTTCAAATAAAACAGCAGCAGGCAGAAAGAAAAATCGTAGAATCGAATTTAAACAAATAATGACAAATGAAGAATATGAGCAACTTAAAAAAGAAAGCAAAGAAAATCAGAAAAAGATAGAAGAAATATTAAACAAATATCCCTCATTTAAAAGAAAATTAGGATTGTAAAAATGACAAAAAAGAAAGATAAAGATAAAATTAATTTAAAAAAGACTTTGACATTATTTGAGATTTTTAGTTTTGCATCAGGTTCAATGATTAGTTCCGGTTTATTTGTACTCCCATCTATTGTTTTTCAAGAAGCAGGCCCCTCTATAATTATTTCTTATATCATAGCAGCAATGCTTTTATTACCAGCAGTTTATTCAAAATCAGAGCTTGCAACTGCTATGCCAAAATCAGGTGGAACATATTTTTATGTACATAGAACCTTGGGCCCTCTTTTTGGTACATTCGCTGGTTTTGCTAATTGGTTATCCATTAGCCTCAAAAGTGCTTTTGCCTTAATTGGAATAGGTATCTTTATTGAGCCTCTAATTGGTATCCAGTCCCCTATTTATATCAAAATTATTGCAATATTTTTTACTATTTTATTTACAGTATTAAACATTTTTAGTGTAAAAGAATCTGGGAAAGCTCAAACTACAATGGTATTGTTCCTGATTGGGCTTTTATTATTATACATTATTTTTGGATTTGAAAAATTTAATATTCAACATTTTCTGCCTTTCAAAAAATCAGGATGGAAAGGAATTTTTACAGTTACTGGTATGATATTTATATCCTATGGTGGTTTAACAAAAGTAGCCTCTATTGCAGAAGAAATAAAAAATCCAGGAGAGATTATACCTAAAGGTCTATTTGGCGCTTATGTTATTGTTTCTCTTCTATATTTTTCTGTAGTTTCTATTACAATTGGCTTATTGCCATCCAATATAATGATATCCACACTAACGCCTATTTCAGATGGTGGGAAAATCATTTTTGGGAATACTGGTTATATTTTACTCACAATTGCCGCATTTCTATCTTTTATTACAACTGCTAATGCGGGGATTCTATCAGCATCAAGAATACCACTTGCTATGTCAAATGATAATCTTTTACCATCAATTATAGGAAAAATAAATATAAAATTTCAAACTCCTATTATATCAATATTATTAACTTCAATATTTATGATTGTTGTTATAGCATTTTTAGACATAAAAGAATTAGTCAAAGTCGCATCTACTATGATGTTAATTCTTTTTGCTTTTGACAATTTATCTGTTATTTTAATGCGTGAAAGCAACATATTAGCTTATAAACCAAAATTTAACACTATTTTGTATCCATATTTGCAAATTACTGGCATTGTTTTTTACATAATTTTAATTATCGAAATGGGAAAAATTCCGCTTTTGATAACTTTATTTTTCTTTATACTATCAATTGTATGGTATTTCTTATATTCAAAATCAAGAGTACAAAATGAATCAGCTATAATAAATATTGTTGAAAAAATAACATCAAAAGAACTAAAAACAGTAAATTTATCTAATGAATTAAAAGATATATTATTTCAAAGAGATGATATAATAGAAGATAGATTTGATAAAATTATTAAAGATTGTGATATTTTAGATATTGAAGATAATATCGATTATAAAACATTGTTTAAAATTGTATCTAATAAATTATCAAAAAGAACTAAATGCAGTGAAAATGAATTATTTGATTTATTAATCCAAAGAGAAAAAGATTCTTCAACAGTTATAAAAGATGGTGTTGCTATCCCCCATCTTATAATAAATGGTAAAAATCAATTTGAAATACTAATCGTTCGTTCTAAAAATGGAATTCTATGGGCAAATGATAAAAAGCCTGTTTATATTGTTTTTGTTTTAGCTGGTACTATTGATCAAAGAAATTTCCATCTTCAGGCATTAATGGCAATTGCACAAATATTACAAAATAAAAATTTTGAATCTTTGTGGAAAAAAGCCAATAATAAAGAGGAATTAAGAAATCTAATTCTTCTTTCTGAACGTATTAGAAAAAATGAAATATAATATTTTTCTTGTATTGTTTGTCTTTATTTTATGCTCTTCCCCATTTAAAAAGCAAGCTAATTATATAAATTACCTGAATAGTAAAAATTTTTCCTCTAAAATAAAAAAAACATTTGATTACATTCCAAGAATAAATTCTATAGTATATTATGATTTTATAGAATTTAATAAACCTCACATAATTTATTATAGTCCTAAAAACTATAAATATATGAAATCCGATTTTAAAACATCCTCCGGCTCTTCTATAATAGTATATAACGACGATAATAAATTGCTTTTACTAACATGCGCTCATATAGTATATTTCCCAGACACAGTTTATCTAAAAAACAAATCTAATCTTGTTACCGGAATTATAATTAAAAAAAAGCAAAATATATATGTTTCTAATATGTCAAACCAAATCGATATTGTAGCTATAGATACTTTTTTAGATATTGCTTTGTTAGGGGTAAAACTTAAGCAAGACATGAACACATCTTTTTTTTCTATTACTCTAAAAAAAGGAAATTCTGATTTATTAAAATGGGGTGATAATATTTTTATTTTAGGTTATCCAAAAGGATTACAGGCTCTTAACCAGGGTATAGTTAGTTTTCCCTACAAAAATAAAAATTACATATTAACAAATGCTCTGTTTAATAAAGGATTAAGTGGTGCTCCAGTATTTGCTATAAATAATGAAACATTAGACTTTGAACTTATGGGAATTGCAAAATCTACTTTAGCTGATTTTGACTATGTACTGCGTCCAAATAAAGATTCTATTATTACTGTAGACGAAAAAATAGTATATCCTTATTATGGAAATAGTTATATTACAAAATTGGAAATTATAAATTATGGCTTAACTCAAATTATTCCTATTAACTTAATATATAATAAATTTTTTAAAGAAAATAAAAGCAAAATAGAAAATTACGGCTGTAATTTTAACTTACTTTTTAAATAATTATATTGTTTATTTGCATTGGCAATAATTTCTTCTTGAGGAATCCCAATATTTAATTTATAATTATCTTTAACAAATTTCCCATTAATTATAACGGCTTCTATATTGGAACTATTTGAGCTATAAACAAGATGGGATAATATTTTTTCAGAATCATATGGAGCCGTGTTTATTTTATTTGGATTATATACTACCAGATCAGCAATATACCCCTCTTTGATTTCACCTAATTTATTTAATTTTAAAAATTTTGCAGCATCCATTGTAATCATTTTAACAAATAAAGAAGTATCTATTGCATCTGGGCCATATTGATATTTTTGTAGTATTGAAGCAATTTTTATTTCTTGGAGTATATCTAAATTATTGTTACAAGGAGTACCATCAGAACCTATAATAATTTTAATATTATTATCAAGTAACTTTTTTAATTTAATAATTCCTGAAGATAATTTCAAATTAGAAATTGGACAGTGCGCTACAACAACAGATTTATCTTTTAATATTTTTATTTCATCTTCATTAACCCAGATAGAGTGTACAAAAATTGTATTATCAGAAAGTAAACCTAAATGATTCAGATATTCTACATTAAAAAATCCTGTTTTCTTTCTAACTAATTCAACTTCATTTTTATTCTCAGAGCCGTGTATATGAATTTTTAAACCAAAATAATCTGCTATATCTTTAATATTTTTAAGCATTTCTTTACTACAACTAACCGCAAAACGAGGGTTCAAAATATAATTTATTCTACCAGAATAAGTTTGATGCCATTTATTAACAAAAAATTCTACATCTTTCATTATATCATTCGGTTTTGTTATTAGCTGAATAGAATTATTGTCTAATACTATATCCATAAACATCTTACCACTAAAACCTCTAATACCAGTATCTGCCATAGCCTGAAATACTGCATCTGTATAGTTTGCTGTTGCCATATCTATAATTGTAGTTACGCCATTGCTAATAAGTTCAGCTATACCCAAAATAGATGACCAATATAATGTTTCATAAGTATGGAAAGATTCCAAAGGCATTATATATTTTTTTAACCAATCTAATAAAGCCAAATCATCAGCTATGCCTCTAAAAAGAGTTTGACATAAATGAGTATGTCCCTGTACAAATCCAGGCATTAATATTCTATTTGTATAATCTTTTACAATAATATTTTTATCTGTTTTTATTTTATTTTTTATTGATTTGATTATATTATCCTCAATTAATATATCAAAAGGACCTTTTATCTCTATTTTTTTATTAAATTGTAAGATGTGGATGTTTTTTAATAACACATTATTATAAGCCATTTATTTTATCTCTATTTCTATATATTTCTATAATTAAATTGCATATTGTTTTAACTACTTTTTCAGATATAGTATTGTATAAAGGTAAGGCAAGTCCTGTTTTAGAAGCTATTAGGGCATTATATAAATTTTGATTATCTTGCTTATAAAACTTTTCAAAAGGTTTCATATTCACTAAAGAAGGGTAAAAATATTTTTTTGTTTGTATATTTTCACGTTTTAGTATCTCGTAAATATTATCTCGTGATAATCCAAATTTTTCTTCATCAATAAAAATGACCATATAATTATATGTAAGTTTTGAATCTTTTTGTTCAATCTGAAAATTAATTCCTGGTATATTGGATAAATATTTTTTATAAATTTCTACTATTTGTTTCCTTTTTTCAATAAATAAATCTAATTTACTTAAATTATAAAGCCCTATAATTGCTTGATATTCAGTCATCCTACCATTAATACCAAGATAATCAAAATCATACTCCCCTACCTTGCCAGCATCTCGTATTGCTTTCATTATTTTATATAATTCTTCATTTTTTGTGGTTATCATACCTCCTTCAACAGTAGTAAGCACTTTTGTTGGAGCAAAACTAAAAATTTCAATATCACCAAAATTTCCTGAGTATGTATCTTTATATTTACTCCCAATAGCTTGTGCAGCATCAAATACTAAAAACACATTATTATCTTTAGCTATTTTTATAAAATTATCTATTTCTGGTGGGTTAGAAAATATATAAACAGGCATTATTGCTAATGTATTATTATTTATCAATTTTTCAGTATGTTCAGGAGATAAATTTTTTGTATCAAAATCAATATCAGCAAAAACAGGTTTCAAATTATTCCACAAAATACTATAGCCAGTCGCTGGAAAAGTAAAAGGTGTAGTTATAACTTCATTTTTATTAGATAAATATTGCAAAGCAGCAAGAGCAATTATTAAGCCGATTGTAGCATTAGAAACACTTAGTGCATGTATTTGATTGTTACCGATAAATTCACAAAACTTTTCTTCAAATGTTCTATTATAAATACCATTGGTAATGAAAACGCTATTATGAACTTCTAATAATTGTTTTTCTATTTCTTTTAAATTAGGTAGAGATGGTTTTATTAATAATTCAAATTTTTTAAATTCAGGTTCCCCACCTAATATAGCCAATTTTTTTAAACTCATTTATAATCACTTTTTTTCAATTAGCATATAAAAAATTTGCCCTATTGAATAAGGTTCTTCAATTTGTTCAAAAAAAGATGCTTCCAATTCTTTATAAATTTTATAAGGATATTCATTAAATTTTGATTCATAAGTTGGATTGTCCGGTTGAACATAAGCTGGATGAAGTACTCTTGAACTTAAATAATAAAACCAAAAACTTCCTTTTTTTATTATATTAACCTTATTTTTTAAAAAATCTAATAATTCATCTTCATCAAAAAATATATTGTGCCATGGCATTTTAATATCATCTAATTGAAAAAGTTTTCTTAATTTATTTATATTATCTAAACCCTGTTTACTACCTTCGGCAAAGATAAAGTATGTTTTATTTAAATTCAACAATTTATCAATCGTCGTATATTGTTCTTCTTTAGAAGGAAGATTTATCAGGCATCTTTCAGAAATAATCAAATCAACTTGAAAATCTTTTTTAAATGGTAAATATCTTACATCTGCTTGAATAAAAAATACATTCTTATTGCTCACATTAGCTTTTGCCTTTTTTAACATTGTCATAGAATAATCAATAGCAATAAAATTCTTACTAAAATTAGAATATTTTGAGGTGCCTTCTCCATCTCCGCAACCGATTTCCAGGATATAATCAAATTTTTGTTTTAAAGAATCTATTAATGAAGTTATTTTACTAATTTCAATATCCTTTACAAAAAAATCTCTCATTGAATATGTGTTTTGATTATCCCAGTGTTTTTTTATCTTATAAAATCTTTCTTTAGAAAAATTATACTCCATTATATGTCCTTTTTTATAAAAAAATATATTAAACTCTCATAAAAGTCAATATGAGAATATTATTCAATTAAAAATGTTTTTACATTATCGTCTACAATAACATCTGCTTCAGTAGATTCAATTATTTCCTCAATTGTAAAATCCGAATTGTATTCTTTTAAGATTAATTTTTTTTGTTCTTTATCAACATCAAAATACGCTCTTTCTGTAACAATAGTATCAACACAATGAATTCCAGTCAATGGTAAATTACATTTTTTTAGAATTTTAGAGTTTCCTTTTTTATCTGTATGTAACATAGCAACTATTACTCTTTTTGAACCAGAAACTAAATCCATTGCGCCACCCATACCTGGTATTAATTTACCTGGAATCATCCAGTTAGCAAGATTGCCTTCCTGATCAACCTGTAAAGCTCCTAATACAGTTATATCTAAATGACCACCTCTTATAATTCCAAAAGAAAATGTAGAATCAAAAAAGGCACCATAAGGTAAAACTGTAACATATCCGCCACCAGCATTGATTATATCTTTATCTTCTTTACCTTCTTCTGGTTTAGGTCCCATTCCGATAATGCCATTTTCAGAATGAAAAATCACATCTATATTTTTAGGGATATAATTTGCTACAAGAGTAGGTAAACCTATACCAAGGTTGACGACATAACCATCTTTTAATTCTTGTGCTATTCTTTTAGCTATTTTTATTTTTATTTCTTTTGTATCCATGAGAAAACCTCCAAAATAATTTAATCAAGCTTTTACCAAATAATCAACAAAAATTCCTGACAAATGAACAAAATCAGGATCAATTTCTCCAATTTCTACAATTTCTTCTGCTTCAACAATAGTTATATCAGCAGCCATTGCCATAAACAAATTTGAGTTATTTGCTGAACCATGAAATTGTAAATTACCAAATTTATCAGCTTTTTTTGCATGAACAAAGGCAAATTTTCCTTTTAAAGGTTTTTCTAATAAATAATCTTTCCCATCAACATTAATTATTTCCTTCCCTTCCTGGACAATAGTACCTAATCCAGTAGGAGTCAAAAAGCCTCCAATACCAGTTGCTGCAGCCCTTATACGTTCTACTAAAGTACCCTGAGGCACAAAATTCACTTCTAATGTTTTTTCTATATATTGTTTTTGAGTTTGAGGATTTGTTCCAATATGTGAAGTGATAGCTTTTTTTACTTTTTTAGCTGTAATTAATTTCCCTACTCCCCTATCTTCATAATCTGTAGCTATACAAATAATAGTTAAATCTTTTTTATCCGATATAGCAAGAGCATCTATTAGTAATTCTGCAGCTCCACATACAAGAAATGACCCAAACATAATAGAATCGCCGTCTTTTACTAAATCAACAGCCTCTTTAGGTGTTATAATAGGTTTTTCTAACATTTTCATTTCTCCCCTTTTAAAATTAATCTATCTACAATAAAAGAAGCGACCTCTGATGGTACAGTTCCAGGCCCAAATCCAGCATCATAGCCCAGTTCCAAAGCATCTTTATGAGATAATCTTGGGCCACCACAGATTAATAGTACTTTATCTCTTAATTCTTCTGCTTCTAAAACTTCAACCAGTTTCGTCAAATTTTTTAAATGTAAATTGTTCTGTGTTACAATTTGAGAAATTAAAACCACATCGGCATTAACTTCTCTAATTTTTTTAGCAACCTCTTCTGAAGGCACCTGCGCACCCATATTATATACTTCAAAAAATTTATATCTTTCTAAACCATAATCTCCATGATAGCCTTTCATATTTAAAATAGCATCTATTCCTACTGTATGCGCATCTGTTTCTATGCAAGCACCAACAACAACAATTGGTTTTTTCCATTTAGTTTCAATTATGTTATCTATTTCTACTCTATCCCAATGAGGAGCTCCATGTTCTATAACTTGAATTTTATCTGGATTTATGGTAGTTTGTGTAACAGCATATGCTACAAAAAAAGTAAAATCCTGATGCAAATCTTGCATATGGACAATTTGAACTTCTTCAAAGCCCATTTTTTGTAATAATAGTGATGCTCCTTCTTTTGCTTTTGGTCCACATTTTATAGGTAAAGTAAAAGAAAATTGAATCTTACCATCATTAAATTTATCTCCATAAGCAGTAATTTCTTTCATAAACTTTATCCCTCGTTTATTGTAAGTTTAATTTAACTTTCAAGTAATCTAACACAGGGTTCAAATAATTCTCACTTTTTTTGAACACGCCATCTAAACCTTTTCCTTTATCTTCTGGACGCTTAATATCTGCAAATACCCCATTTGCTAACGCATTAAAAAGACCATCTTTTTCAACTGTTTTCAATAATTCAATAGTTTCATCTAAAACTTGATTCGCTCTTTTAACTATAAAACTGTCCTTTTTTATTTCAATTTGATTTGCAAGATCTTCAATCGCATTCATAGTATATTTTGCATTTTCAATTGCTAAAAATCTATCCTGCAAAAATGGAGTGTGGATTGCTTCTGTTAGCATTCCCAACAATTGTATTGATTGTCCGCTCAATTTCCCTGCAAAATTAAACATTGAGTTTACCATAAATGTTCTGAATATATTCCCATCCATGTGTTTTGTAGGAGGCATATATTTTAAAGGAGCTTCTGGAAAAATTGTTCGTGCCAGTAAAGCATGTGATAATTCATATAAAAAACTATTTTTTATTTCC
This sequence comes from uncultured bacterium, assembly GCA_964384205.1. Taxonomy (GTDB): domain Bacteria; phylum JAGOEH01; class JAGOEH01; order JAGOEH01; family CAYLKS01; genus CAYLKS01. The sequence continues at coordinate 12,726 of CAYLKS010000070.1, forward strand.
GGGTTTATTTCATAAGCATGGCCTAACCCCATTAATCTTTTATCAAGCCCTGTTATCAATGCAAATTGTTCATTAATCAATTGAGATGCTGTTACAGTATGTGCTTTTTCTATTGCATCTGAGGTAGTCAAATAATTATCCTCTCCAGTATTAATCAAAATTCCTGCATAAGCATTAATCATTCTGCTAAAATATTGATCCAATAAAGTTCTTTTAGGATTTATATCCCTGAACAAAATTCCATATAAAGCATCATTTAATAATACATCAAGTCTTTCAAAGGCAGCCATTGCTGCAATTTCAGGCATGCATAAACCAGATGCATAATTAGTTAAATATAGATATCTTCCCTGTTCAGGTATGATTTCGTCTAAACCAGCTCTCATTATTTTAAAATTTTCTTGAGTTGCATAAGTGCCGCCAAATCCTTCAGTTGTAGGCCCATAAGGTACATAATCCAGTAAAGATTGTGCAGTAGATCTAATAACAGCTACAATATCAGCCCCCTGTTGCATTGCAGCTTTAGCTTGGGGTACATCTTCATAAATATTACCAGTTGCAACAATAACATATATAAAAGGGTTATTATTATTTGGATATTTGGATTGCAGATCTTCTCTTTTTTTCTTTTGTTCATTTATTTTATTTATTCCCCATTGAGCAAACTGCATTGCTTTTTTGTATATTTGTTCTTTATCTGCTATAGGAATATGCTTGAAATCAATATCTTCATTTGCTATTTTTTCAGCTAATTCCTGTGCTCCCAGTTCAAAATGAATTGCAGCATTACAAAAATGAAAAACAAATCCATCTTCTAATAAATTTTGCTCTTTAATCTTATCAATAACAACATTGGGTAAAGGGACATCTAAAGAATTTACACCGTCTATCCCAAAAAATCGTGCAACTGTTCGCTCAATAGTTGAAGAACTATAATCCTTAAATAACCATAACATATCATTAACGATCTGCCTTGCAATATCCCTTGCTTCATCAATTTTACTTTGTTCAATTGGCAATTTTATCATAAAAACTCCTTTCCCATTATTTATATTATAATATAAATAAATATTATTAAAATCAAAATTTTTTTTATTAAAATTTAAATTTTTACATCATTTTTTTATTAATTTTAGTATTTAGAGATTTTAATCCTCAAAAATATTATCTTTCCCCTACCTTTCTAACCTTGTTATTCTATATATTAAGTATTTATTATATATATTTGTTTTTCAATTATGATAAATAAATCATCAAAAAGG
>CAYLKS010000071.1:0-2091 GCA_964384205.1 uncultured bacterium
GAAATCACCAATCGCCATGTGATGACTTTTAGTTTTTTTCATAAGATCTATCGCTTCTTCTGGTGTATTTACTATTGGATAACCATGCATATTCAAACTAGTGTTAAGGACAGCGGCAAAACCTGTTTTCTTTTTAATTTCTTTTAATATTTTTTTGTATCTCTGGTTTTCATCTCCAAGCATTTGTGGTCTTGCAGATCCATCGACGTTTGTCACAGCTGCCATCTCATCTCTATACTCTTTTCTTACCATAAACCCCATTGTCATAAAATGATCTGGATAATCGTAATCAATAAATATTTTATCTGCATCCTCTTCCAATATGGTTGGACAAAATGGCTGATACCAAACTCTTTTCTTTATTTTTAAGTTAAGATCATTTTTTGAATCCAGTGAGGAAGATGGGGCAATGATACTTCTATTACCTAATGCTCTTGGTCCGAATTCCATTCGTCCTTGATAGAGGAAAACTATCTTATCTTCATCAATTAAGTCTGCAATATGGCTCTCAATGTTTTTTTCATATGTGTAATCCATCTTATTTTTTTTCAAAGCATCCTCAATCTCTCCTTGAGTATACTCTGGCCCAAGATAAGCATCATTGAATTTGTAATTCCAGATTCCATTTTCTTCAAAATTTAGTAGTAATGCTGCACCTAAAGCCAGCCCACCATCGCCCATATGCGGGAATACGAACCATTTGTTGATGTCGGTTAACTGTCGAATTTTCATGTTAGCTTTAATATTTGAAGCGACACCGCCACACCAAGCAACATCTTTTAGACCCGTCTTTTCTATAGCATTGGAAAACAAGTTTACTAAGTTTCTCTCTAATGTAGTTTGTGCCATCCAAGCGAATTGTTCTGAAGATGTATGCCATAATATTTCTCTGAGTTCTATCCACATCCTTGTAGACGAATATTTAGCGTTTATGTCTAAATTTTTAACTTCAAAAAATTCTAACATTGGATTCTTTTTGTCAGGTATTTCATATGCAAAATCAGATAAAGCCATCACTTTTCCTTCATCTTCTAGTTCTCGCATACCTAATAGATTTGTTACATGTTCAAAGAAAATTCCAAGAGAATCTTTTGAGGATATGGTAGAAATCCTCTCAAGGTTACCCTTATCAAATATATTTATACTACCTGAGGCGCCATCGCCGACTCCATCAATAGTAATAACTAAAGATTTTTTAAAATCTGAGCAAAAACCTGCTCCTGCAGCATGTGCCATATGATGATCAAAAATTTTAAGTTTATAATTATCGAATCCCATTTTATCTAAAGATTTTTTTAAGATTTTTTCACTAATTTTTCTAGTCGGGTAACTTGACCCGATCTCTGTAAGTTTGTATTTTAAATTTTTTTGCCATCTAGCAAATTTCGGATATTTTTTCCTTCGTCTTAAAACATAATATCTGTCCTTAAGTGTTGGGAAAACTCTTGTTAATGTTTTTGAAAAATCATCTGTAGATGCTGCTATTAAATCAATATCACGTGGTTTTATTTTTAAATAATTCAAGCAACATTTTATAGATTCTCTTGGAAAACCAACATCTAGTTTTTTTCTTGTTAGTCTTTCTTCATTTACAGCTATCTTTATTTTATTATCTTCAATTATTGCTGCCCCGGCATCATGCCCATCCCATATTCCAAGGATCATTTTTTCACTTCAGTATGTTTATTTGAAATCTATTAATCAAATATTTTTAAGGGTTAACGTTACTCTTTGGAACATAGTATATTTCTGGATCATATGTTCCAAGAATACCTATCTTAGGGCCAGTAATTACTTTGAATAATACCCAATCTTTTGATGGAAAGCATATAGGGTTTTTTATTTCATAGAATGTTGAGTTCAACACAACAAATGATCCTTCAAGTTGCTCCGGATCGATTGTTGAATCATAAGTTCTAACAGGTTCATTATCTTCATATTTGTAATAGAATTCAAGGTAACATACGGCATAGTAACTACAATAAACCTTTTGTTCTGGATACTTTTTTGTAAATTTGTATATTTCTCTTAAATCTTTTGTATTAGCATGTATATGATCCAAGTTTTTACTGGTATAATAGATAGAGGTTG
>CAYLKS010000071.1:2191-13574 GCA_964384205.1 uncultured bacterium
TTTGTATTAGCATGTATATGATCCAAGTTTTTACTGGTATAATAGATAGAGGTTGCAAAAAGAAAAATTATTGCAATTATAACCAATATTTTCCTAGTTTTTTGTGATCTCTTAATTTTACTAAATTCTATAACAGCATAAGATAAACATAACAAGGCAGGAATTGTCAAAACAGTTAGATATCTTGCTAACTTATGAATTGGAACATATTCGGTTATCTGCATGGTACCAAATTCAAGATACAAAAATAAAATCCAAAACCATGCAAGAAGAAATAGTACATTCTTGTTTTTCTTCAATAAGATATAAAAAAATGATAACATGATGAAATAGTAGAAAAAACCATAAACACCATCATAAACATCAACGATATCCCATGAAAAATCAGCAGGAGGGGGGATATTAAACATTACTGCAGGGTAAAATAAATAATTACTATTTATACACACTTGGCCTAAATGATGGTAGGAGGTCACAACATTATATCTTGTGAAAAAATCACCATTGTTTATTAAATAAAAAAAACCTTCAAAAAATATTATCAATAAAAAACCTAAAAAAACATAAAAGTAATCAAAATCTACTTTTCTATTTTTTATAATAATGTAAAAAATATATACTGTTAAAAAAAGTAAAATTATTGCTCCGCTAACTTTATGTAGATAGCCAAAACCAATTAAAATACCACATAATAAAAATAAAATTTTTCTTAGATCAATTCCAAAAGATGGGATTTTAATTTTATCTTTGGCTTTAAAAAATATCAAAATAACAAGTCCACTTAGAAAAGAGATTGGAACGTCGGGTAATGCCCAAGTTGCATAAATAACATTGAGAGGAAAAAAAGAAAGAAATAACGCAGCGAGAAGAGCGGTTTTTTCATCAAAAAAATATTTACCAAGATAAAAAATTATAACAATAGATCCAATAGATGTTAACAAGTGATAACTAACTAGGGAGAACTCATTTATACCAAACAAAAAATAAAAAAATGCAATAGGGTAAAAAGAGGCTGGTCTTAATGCATCTACAACATTTCCTACATAGAAATGACCGTTTAAAACATCATGTGCAAACTTTGCATAATTCACATCGCTAGACCAGTTTAAACCAACAAAAAAATACAGTCTTAAAAACAATGCAAATATGATTATAACTAAAAGCCAACCGCCAGGTTTGATTTTTTTGAGTTTTTTATCTAAGCCTTGAATAGATTTTCTAGCAGTGACTAATGTGATTTGCACAGAATCTAACATCCCTTTTAATTATTTTTGTAAATTATATGATTTCATTTTCACCAGCTATAGCCACAGTCTTTTGTCCCCCATGTTTCATAGAAACATAATACCGAAGTATATTTTTAATTTTAATATTTAGAAACAAGTTAATATTATCTTAAATATTTTTGTTTTATTGCTTCTATCTTACCAAATTTACCTTGTAAAGAGTGTATGTTCTATACTTCTCAGTTATTTTATCATAAATTATTAGATGAAAGTTATCGTGAATGTATTGACATATATTTGATTTAAAAGGTTCAGATTGACACCAGTATCCCTCATAGAAATAGATTGAAGTATTTTTAGTTAGTAACTTATTTAATTTTTCTTGATCACGAAGGAAATTTGGATCTATAGCATTTTTTCCATTAATAAGTACAATACTTGGCACTAGAGTAATTATCCAAGAGTCATCATCCAACTCTTTCATCTTTTCTACTAAAAAATCATGATGTAATCTTGCATCCCATGCTTTTTCTCCATTTGAACTAACGAAACTAATAAATGGAAAAAAAGACGCACTAATAACTAGGATCACAACCACAATACTTATCATAGAACTCCATTTTCTATCAACCAATTTAGCCACAAACTTATTTAGAGTATCAGCAATCAAAAATGCTCCACATCCACCGAGTATAGCAACTGGAGGATACATGGTCAACGAATAACGGACATCTACACCATAGTTAAAACTACCAGCATAAAACAAAAGATAAAGACCGAAAAATAAAACAAACCATAAAACCAGAAATAAACTCTCTTTCCAGAACCTATACAAAAACAGACCAATCAGCGCGAATATTGAAAAAACAACAGGAAACCTTGTATTCTCAAAGAAAAACATACCATTATCATACAAGTTCCCCGAAACATACTCAAGCCCTAGCTTATTCTGAGAAGAACCCCAGTTATCTTCCTTAACAGAATTCAAATGCAAAAGATGAGGTACTATCAAAAGAAGGAAAATAACAAAAATAATCAAAAACCATTTTTTCCCAATCATACTAAACAAATTCCTTTTGAAAAATATGAACATAAACATAACAATAAAAATCAATAAGATACCTTCAGGTCTTATCTGAATGGCATAAGCCAAAGAGGCAAAGGAAAACAGAAGTAATCTGTTACTACTGTTCTTAAAATATGAAAGAAAAGCAAAGACTACTAACCCTGAAAAAAACATAAAAACTGTATCAGTAGATGTCGTTGGAGCCCAACGAATTGCTACAGGTATTAACACAAATATAAGAGTGGAAAATAAACTAATTTTTTTGTTTTCAAATAAAAGATAAGCTATAAAAAACACAGTTAGAATTGTTAAACTACTGATGATAGCTGTAAAATAATAAGCGGGTGTCTCAATGTTACCAAACAAAAAACAGGTACTTATTAGAAATGGATAACCCGCTGGTTCTTTGTTATATATCCAACTATAGCATTTATCTGGGGTTCCGTATTGGCAAACAACAGCTCTTCCACTTCGTACAATGTTTTGTCCCATCTCTAGATACATATCTTCATCAAAATATAACCTATGGGTATGTGGTGCCACAAAAACACGCAACGAAAAACCAACGAGAAAAACCAACAACAAAACAATCCATGTTTTTCTATCAATTTTTTTAAACAATTTCTTCAAATCTTTAAAACTGAATAGAAACGAAAATATTAGTAAAAACAGTGTAACACCAAGGAATACTGGAACTATCCATGCTAAATTATTTTGAATAGTACCTTTATCAAAATAGTAATCAATCGCAAAAAACAATATAGATACGGGGAGAATAATAAGACTTACTTGAATACTATTAATAATTCTCTCAATTAGATCCATATCTAATCACAATTTAATGACATATTCCACAATAAAATAAGAGTTTTTACTTTTTTTTATTAAATCAATGTTACACGCTGGTATGTTTAGATGATATAGCATGAAGATATCTTCTGGTACCCTAGGATAATCTTCGTACGAGACCCGATATCCAATGCTTTTTTCAGATATTCCAGATAATTGCAGTTACGTATCTTTTAAATCGCAATCAAAATCTATTATAATATTTGCAAATTTTTATAGTTTCGTTTAACGGGCACCCAATCAACTGAGAGTTGAATTATAAAGGGATGAAATATTTCATCCCTTGATGGATGGGGTGCAGAGGTACAATATTCCCTCTACGAAGTTTTAACATTTCATCAACTCTAAATTAGTGGGGTGCCTGAATTTTTATTGCTTTAAGATCCACTAACCCTATAGAGTCAATTATTAAAGAATTCAACCTAAACATCAATAAAAAGGTAACACCGGTTCCAATAGGTAAGTTCATTAAACTAAATATCAATTCGTTTTCTGATTCGGCTAATCCTAAACCAGTTGGTGAAATCGGAATAAACATAACAGCAGAAATCAAAGGATGTAACATTAAACAAACCACGAAGGAAAGATTTATGTTTAGAGATAATGATAAAAAATAAAATTGTAACCCAAAGAAAAACCATCCAACTAAGTCAAGAATAACCATTTTAAAGATTGTATTTTTTGAAACTGTTTTGACAGCTTTTTGCATTGAATCAAGATATCTGGCAAATCTGTTTAAAGCAGGTATTTTTGATAAAAATTTGTTAGAAGCTTTAGAATATAGTATGAAGAATATCAGGATAAATATGAAAATTGATGATAAAATTGATAAAAAAAGATATTCTGGAAGTTGAAAATAAAATGAAAAAAACACAATTGAAATTAATAATGATAATATCTTTATTCCGATCATAACACATTGTATGAGAGCAAGCAGACCGAGTGTCTCACTAAAAGATCTTTTTTCTTTTTTAGCAATAGAGTATGAAGTATATACGTATCCAACCCTCCCAGGGGTTATTTGACTCAGAAGCAAACCACATTGATGAGACAAAAAAATCTTTTTGAATTTTAATCTAGAGATTAATTTAAGCTCCAAAGTTGCAGACAGTTGTACAAATAAATAAGAAAATGCAGCTAAAGTAAAAAAAAATATATTTGTTTGGAAAATAGTGTCTATTATGTTTTCAAAACCCACATATAGAAATAGGATACATAACAAAAAGATTCCAAAAATATACGGGATAATTTTTTTTATAGATATCATCCTAATCACAAATTTATTATTATGTAAGCCCATTTTCTCTGACATTTTTCTAAAATTTATTTCACTTGGAAAAACTTTATCAAATATTCTTTTTCATGTGAATCGCTCATTTACGGCTATTTCTATCTCATTTTCTTCTACCACCACCCTTTTATCAGGATCATGTCTTAGCCATAAAACGCTGTGCCGAGTAACGTAGGTGATGTTTATAAATCAATCCTTTTTATTAAATCTCTAAAGTACAGATAAATTTCTAAATTTAAAATTTAAAATATGTTTTTCTAATTTAGTGCATATAAATCATACATTTCTGCAATATTTACATATGCCGCTATTTGGAACTTTTTTAGCTAACTTTTTTCTGATTTCCCTAAATTTTTTAGTATTCCAAATTTCCATTATTTTTTTGTTATTTAGATTTCCAAACACTTGTTTTGAAAAAAAGTCATTACTACACAGTATCACGTTACCTTTATAGTCGACTGTAAGCTCACAAGCCGGACGGATACATAATTTCTTAATGATTTTCTTTTTTACATCGACAAGATTTCCGCGGGTAGACAAATAATGATCTTCAATTTTATATTTAATAACTGCATCTTTATAGTCCCCCACAATCTTCTCTATTCTACATTTATCTTTGTAACTGGCAGGGGTGTGAATTGTTATAATCAAAGTTATTTTATTTTCTCTAGCAAATCTAATAAATTCTTTATTCAGAAAATCTCCATTTGTATAAACAACTAATTTATTGTTAGGAAAGTTTTTACGGGCAATTAATAAATATTCTTTAATATTCTTATTCATCAGAGGTTCGCAATATCCTGAAAACAAAATAGACCCTCTATATTTAATCATTTGAAGTTGATTTATTATTTTTACAAAATTTTCTTTATTAAAAAAAACAGTATTATCCCTATCATCATAAACAGATTTAGGACAATACGAACAGGATCTATTACAGATACGATCCAATTCAATTGTTATGAAATCGAACATGTCTTCATTTCCATAAATAACAAAACATTTCAATTTATGAAATGTTAGGTAAAATCTAGATAGTGTATCCCTAAGAAAATTTGGAAAAAGCCTTCTATTGGAATAAATAAATCTATCAATTAAATTCATTTAATCGCCGTTTTCTTTAAAGCATCTGATATTTTTAATATGTTCTTATCATTTAAACTATAATAAAATGGGAGCTGAATTATGCTATCATAAAGCATAATGGAATTTGGATATAAATCTTTATCATTTGAGCAAACATCCATCACCTCACCTTTTATACCAACATCAATACCCGATGCATACATGCCTTTTTCAATTCTAGATGAATCTTTCTCAGAAATAACAAGAAAAGAATAATAAGAGTATTTACTACAAAAGCCAGTATCGATAATCTTTATAGAGGATATATTTTTAATTAAATTAATATATTTTTCTCTTATTTTTTCTAATTTGATGTTCTTTTTGCTCAAATTATGTAATTGGTAATACCCAAGCAAAGATTGGAAATTTGATAATTTTTCAGGCATATTTGAATCTGTTTTGTGGATTTTTTTTATAATTGTATGGAGGGTTTTATTTCTCAATGCTATTTTTAATAAAAAAAATAGTGGAGAATGTAAAATTATCATTTGAAAATAATAATACCCTATTTTTCTCATAGTATTAATCGTTCTAGGTTTATTGAACATTGAATAATTTGAATGGATTTTTTTTAAATACTTTTTGTTGTTGACTAATAAAGCTCCTCCCCCCAAAAGATTTAATGGTTTAATATAATCAAAACTAAATAAGGCAAAGTCGCCAAATGTTCCTAAATTTTTTCCATTATATTTAGAACCAAATGAATGAGCGCAATCTTCAATGATTAATATGTTTTTGTTTCTCTTTTTTATTTTTGTTATAATATTTGATATATCACCACATATCCCAAAAATGTGTGAAACAATAACATATCTAGTACGTTCATTTATTTGAGATAAAAGTTCTTTAATATTATATGAATAATCATTTAGGTTTATATCACAATACTTAACTTTTAACCCTTCATTTTTAAATATTGGAATCAATTCTTTAAGATAATAATTTGGTACAATAATTTCATCATTTTTGTTATGATTAACTGAACGAAAAATAAGGTCGAATGCAAACCTACCTCTAGCCAAAAGAAAAACAGTTCCTCCAAATAATTTTTCCAAAGAACGTTTGAATTTGAGAGAATAATCTACTCCAGCGAATAGATTAACGAACCACTTAAAAATATAATATGTTACGCCTCCATACGGTTTTACGTCTCTTCTTGGAATCATTTTTCTGTCCTATTACATTATTTAAGAAAATCTATCAATAATAAAATTCCCAATTGCTAGATAATCAAGATTTGCTTGTTTAAATGCTCTTAATGCATCGTAGGGGGTCATTACCATCGGTTCTTCATGCATATTAAAACTTGTATTTAAGATTACAGGGTTTTTTGTAATCTTATAATACTCGAGTAATATATTATAAAAGTCCTTATTATCATTTTTAGATAATATTTGAGGTCTTACCGTTCCATCAACGTGAACAGCAGCAGGGAATTTTTTTTTCATGTAGTCTGTTGCATTAAATGAAATATTCATAAATTTAGATGTCAGATAAGCTTTTTTAATATCTTTGAGGCATTTAGAGGCACATTCTTTTAATATAACAGGTGCAAAAGGCATAAATTCTGTTCTATGAAGTTTTTTGTTCAGAATTTCATTAATTGAATTATCTGTCGCCTGGACAAGAATACTGCGATTTCCAAGTGCTCTTGGCCCATATTCCATTCTTCCATTAAATCTAGCAATAATTTTACCTTGAGATAATAAAGTTGCAATTTTATTAGCTATATAATTAAACTTAGTATATTTTATCCCTTCCTCAATCAATATTTTCTCAATATATCGATCAGAGTATTCGGGACCATAATATAAGTTGTTTAATACTTCCTTTTTCCTAACTAGCGATAAAATTGCCCCATGGCTAACCCCTGCATCTGACATTGCTGGATAAATATAAATCTGCTTGACTTCTTCAAGTTCACTTATTCTCTGATTAAGTTTTACATTAGCGAAAAGTCCACCAGCAAGACATATATTATCTTGACCATATTTTTTCATATAGTAAGAGATGATCCTGCAGACAAGCTTTTCAACATTATGTTGAAGCCAAGAAGCAACATCTTCTTTACGATACTGTGAAAACTTGCTTTTTATATCTTTCAAATCTTTAATATCTCCTTTACCAAGATATTTTGGTTTCATTGTCTTAGAAAGGATAAATGGAAATTTTTCCTTAACGTTTTCATACGTTCCATATGCCGCAAGACCTGTAACTTTACCCTCATGTCGCTCCGGTGTGAAACCAAGAAACTCTGTAATAAGTGAATAATAAAGACCAAATGAATCAAGAGCATTTACTGCAAGTATTTTCTTCAGTGATTTTCCATTAGCAACATAAATTTTTCCAGAATATCCATCACCATATCCATCAAAAGATGCTACTAAGCTTTCATTGAATTCTGATGAAAAAAATGCTGCAGATGCATGACACAAATGATGGTCAACAAACAATATAGGCTTATCTTTTATCAAAGGGTGCAATCTTTTACTTAAAATATATTTGAGTAAATATTGCATGAATTTACTTATTCGCTTATTGGAATTAACAGAACCAAAAAGTTTGAATTCATATATAAGAATATAGCTTATAGTCCTATAAATTAAATCAAACCATGATTTATTATTTTGTTTGGTAGATCTTTTATCAATATCTAATAAAAAATTAAAAATTCGTGATACTGGTACAGGTGTTAATATTCCAGCAAATACAATTTGATCGATTGAATCGAGTTCATCTTCGTAATATTTATAAAAAAGATCTAGTGATTTATAAGGAAAACCTCCATCTAGTTTTTTTCTTGATACTCTTTCTTCATTAAGTGCAAATTCAAGTTTACCATCTTTGTAATAAGCAATCCCGGACTCGGTTTTTGAGTCGCTTATTCCTAATACTCTGTGCATATATAGCAAAATTTCATCATCTTTTTTATAGTTTCCCTAAAAATTAATAAGAATATAAGATTATGCCTATTTATTCATTAAAAATTGTAATAATGTTTGATTTTTCAACATTAGATTTTTTAAATCGATAACAAAATTCCTGAATGTGAAAAATATTTTAAAAATCAAAAAATATAACAATAAAAAAGGTTTTTAGTCACGAGAGGAATTATGAAAAAACAAAATAATAATTTAAAAAACGGGAAAAAAGTGATTTATTGTTCAAGATGTTGTCATAGTACTATAATCCCAGGAATTACATTTGATGAAAATGGAGTATGTAATTTTTGCAAATTACATGATAAAATGCTTAAAGAGTTTCCTTCTGGTGAAAAGGGTGAATTAATTCTAAATAAAATGTTTCGTAAGATGAAAAAGCATGGAAGAAACAAGAAATATGATTGTATTATTGGAATAAGTGGGGGTAGAGACAGCACTTATTTATTGTACAAAGCTGTAAAAGAATGGAATCTCAGACCGTTAGCAGTGCATTTTGACGATCATTTTGATAATCCTATTGCTATAGAAAATATGAATAAGGCATGCAAAAAACTTAATGTAGAACTAAGAATAATTACTTCAGATTGGGAAGAAGCGAAGGATTTAAAATTGAGCTTTTTAAAAGCCTCTGTCCCTGAATTAAATGCTGGAACAGATGTTGGCATTGGTGCAACGCTTTATGGCGTGGCAAATAAAGAGGGAATAAAATATGTGATGATTGCACATTCATTTAGAACAGAGGGGATCAAACCACTTTCTTGGTCTTTTCATGACGGCATATATCTTAAAAATGTACAAAAACAATTTGGGACGGTTAAACTTAAAAAGTGGACTCCAAACGATCCTGGGTTTAACCTTGGGATAAAAGAGTTATTCTATTATACAGTTATTAAAAGAATTAAAATGTTTTTTCCACTGTATTATGTTGATTATAATAGGGACGAAGCGGAATCTATTATCAAAAAAGAATTAGATTGGAAATATCCCGGTGCCCATTATTTTGATGATTTATATCATAGTTTAATTGCTTATGTCCATAGAGTTAAGTTCAATATTAATTTAAATATGAATAGTGATGCTGCACTTGTCAGAACAGGTCAAATGAGTAGAGAAAAAGCAATAAAGCGAGCTCAATCAATATATCACATCGAAGATCCAAAAGTAATAGATTTGTGCATCGAAAGATTAGGTTTGAAAAAGGAAGAATTTGAGGCATATATGAAATTGCCCGCTAAAACCTTTAGAGATTATAAAACGAGTTGGCCATATTTAAAAATCGCAAGATATCCGATATGGATTATGTCGAGATTGCACTTGCTTCCAAAAATTACATACGATAAATATTTTAATTGTGGGAAATAAAACTTTATAACTATCGTGTTTAAAATGTCTTTAAAAATTATGCTTACAACTCCTCAGTTAGATAAAATTATTGAACCTATTTATGATAAACCAATTTTTGTTAGGCCTTCACTTGCACATATTGCTGGTTATATCAGAGATAACAGTGATTATGATATTAGATGTGTTGATGCGAAATTTTCACAATTAAAATTAAATGATTTGATTAAGAAAATAAAAGAGTTTAAGCCAGATGTTGTAGGAATTTCTGCTTATACTTATGAAATTAATGAAGTAAGGATATTGGCTAGAGAAATCAAAAAAGAAAATTCTAATATTATTATTGTTTTAGGTGGTAGCCATATAACCGCAATTCCTGAAGATACATTAAAAGAAATCCCAGATATCGATGTAGGAGTTATTGGTGAAGGAGAACAAACAATGCTGAAAGTTTGTGATTCTATTTTTCTAAAAAAAGGTTATTCTGAAATTTCGAATATTGTTTATAGAAAGAATGATAAAATAATTTTGCAAAGGAAAAATAATTATTTCCTTGATTTGAATGATGCAGCTCTCCCGGCATGGGATTTATTGCCTGCTGCAAAAGAGTATTATATTCAAGCTTCAAGAGGTTGCCCGTTTAACTGTATTTTTTGTTTAAACCCCAATGGAACTAATATTCGTTATCGAAATGCAAAGCATATAATTAAAGAAATAGAATATTTAATTGAGAAATTTTCTCCAGAGAGAATCTCATTTGGTGATGAGGCATTTGCTGCAAATAAAAAATTTGCACATAGTTTACTCGATGAAATGATAAAAATAAAAATTTGGGAAAAAGTTAATTGGGACATTCAAACACACATTAGATTTCTTGATGATGAATTATTAAAAAAAATGAAAAAAGCTAAAATAAATAAGATAGAAGTTGGAGTCGAATCTGGGAATGAACAAATATTGAAAAAAATAGGGAAAGGTATAGATAAAAAAATGGTAGAGAAAACATTTTTTAAATTAAAAAAATATAAAATAAAAACAGGTGCCTTCTTTATTTTAGGGCATCCAAATGAAACAAAAAAAACAATATGGGATACAATAAAATTTGCTGCAAAAATTAATCCTGATGAACCGATTTTTGCAATAATGGTCCCTTTCCCGGGAACAGTTATTTCTAAATATGTAAAAGAAGGAAGAGCAGGGTATTTACGTGCATCTGATAATTGGAGTGATTTCCGAAAACAAATAAATAAATCAATTGAATTTAAAAATTTTACAAAAACAGAACTTAAATTTTATCTTATTTTTGGAAATTTGTACGTTTTTTTATACAATTTTCGTTTTTTAGATTTGATTAGGAAAGGGTATCACTATCGAAAAAGCATTTTGAATTATTTTAGATACACATAATTTACTAATAATTTTATAGCTTCTCGGAAGGAACAGATGAGGAGAACTAAATTCATAAAGTATTATATTATTACCCAGGTACATAATATATTATTGTATCATATGTTCCGAGAGCTTCAATATATGAGTCATTTAT
>CAYLKS010000072.1:0-13069 GCA_964384205.1 uncultured bacterium
GAGTACTTGCTCAAAAATCTTCCCAATATGCAAAACAAATTCAAGATGTTATAGTAGAATCCAATGAAAAAGTTGAAAATGGTATTGAATTAGTTCATAAAACAAATAAATTTTTTGGGAAAATTGTTACTATGTATAATCAATTATTGGATTTAATTATTGAAATAGAAAAATCCTCTCAATTGCAATTTGTTGAAATTGATAATATAAAACGTACTGTTGAAAAAATTTCGAAAGATATAGAGCAAAATTTTGCACTTTCTGAAGAGCTCTCCGGAGCTGCAAAATCATTACATTCTAATGTTAATAATTTAGATAAATTAATTTATACTCTCAAAAACTAAATTTATAGGCTATCAGCATAAGTGTTAAATATATTTACATCTATTTTTTTTAATTCTATGGACAATATATCTCCATCTACCATATAATAACTATGAGTATTTTTACTAAAGAATTGATAATTTATAAAAAAAACTCCCCTGCGAAATATCATTTACCCAAAGACAGTATAACGGAGCTTTTTGGCATTAATGGTTATCCAATAAAGAATATCCATTTTGGAGGGCGGCAGCATCAATCAAAACAAGATTACTATCCGGAAATTCTTTTGTAAGGTAAAAATTTTTTATGATTATTGTGGAGAATCCATATTTTTTCTTAATTTCTTTTCAAGATCTTTTTTTTTAATAAAAATAGCATTTCCCATATTTTCTCTTACGGAATTATCAAATGCTTTGAAGATTTTATCACGATATAGAAATAAATTTTGTTTTTATAGAGGTTCATTTTTTACTACAATAAACATAACAGTTTAATTTTTTTGCCCATATATTATGTTTTTCAAATTTAAAACAAAAGACAAAAATATAAATAAAAAAATATAACCATCAATTATCATTATGAGGAAATAACAATTAATATATATCCCCCTATACAATATACAGTAAATTATTCCATATCCATTTATAAAAAAAATTTTTTTGACAAATAATATATTTTTCATTATATTTTTAATAAGAGATATATAGGTAAAAAACATCAAATTATATTTGTGAAAAAATAAATTATTGTTGTTATTTTTTTATTATAAAAAAAAGAATTATAAAAAGATAAAAAACTTAATTTTTTCACTTGACAAATATAAATATTATTTTTAATATATTGTTAAAAAATTAACGATTAAAGAAGGGGGAAAAATGGAAATGACTATTATAACTGTCTGCGTGGGCAGTTCATGTCATCTAAAAGGAGCTCACGATTTTATTAAATATTTAAAAGAAACGATTGAAAAATATAACTTATATGATCAAATTGAATTGAAGGGCAGTTTTTGCATGGGGCATTGTACTGAAGGGGTTAATATAAAAATTAATGATGAACTTTTTTCACTTAAAAATATAGAAGAATTACAAAAGCTATTTGAATCAAGGTTTTTAAATAATCAATAATTTTATGGGGGAGAATATAAAAAATGGAAGTAATTAAAACTAAAATCACCCAGTGTGTGGATTGCTACAAATGCGTGAGGCAATGTACAGTAAAGGCAATTCAAATAAAAGAAGGGCATGCGCATGTTGTTCCTGAAAGATGTATTTATGATGGTAGATGTGTATTAGTATGTCCTCAAGGAGCAAAAGAAGTTAATTCATCCATAGAAAAAGTTAAATCTATGATCAGTTCTGGACAAAAGGTAATAGCAAGTATTGCTCCTTCTTTTGTAGCATCATTCCATAATGTTAAACCGGCAAAAATATATAATTTATTACATAAATTAGGCTTTTATGCTGTGGAAGAAACTTCAATTGGCGCTTATTATGTTGCTAAAGAATATGAAGCATTACTTAAAGAAAATCCTTTTTTAATAAGTACTGATTGTCCATCTTTAGTCAATCTCGTTGAAAAATATTATCCTCAATATTTACAATATTTAGCACCTGTTGTATCTCCAATGGTTGCTCATAGTATTTTGTTAAAAACAGCCTATAAAAAATTAAAGAATGAAGATGTTAAAGTTGTTTTTATAGGCCCATGTATTGCAAAAATTGATGAAGTCGAGAATTCAAAGAGTGATGTTGATGGCGTTATATCATTTGCAGATCTTAAAACCTGGATTGCTGAATCAAATATTGATATTGAGAGTATTTCTGATAAAATTGCTCAAAACAATAAAGTTCATTTTGATTCTAGATTATATCCAATTGAAGGCGGTTTTTTAAAAACAGCTGGCTTTGATAACAGTGTGGTTCCAAATATCACTTCTATTACTGGATTCGAGAATTGCAAAGAATTCTTTGAATATTTTCCTGAGAATAAATCTAATCTGCAGTTGATTGAGATGATGATTTGTACTGATGGCTGCATAAATGGGCCATTAATTGATTCTGACCTTCCTGTAATATCGAGAAGAGAAGTGATTTTTGAATATGCAAATAGCGATAATATTTTGCCACTGCTTTTTGATTATTCTCAATTAAAATTTAATCTAAGAAAAACATTTAAAAATAAAAAATTTAAATCTCCTGAACCTACAGAAGATGATATAAAAATTTTAATGGCAAAGATTGGCAAATATTCCAAAAAAGATGAACTTGATTGTGGAGCCTGTGGCTATAATTCATGCAGAGAAAAAGCAAGAGCAGTATTTCAGGGAATGGCTGAACTTGAAATGTGTTTACCTTATATGAGGAAAAAAGCAGAATCAAGAGCTAATAAAATCATTGAAAAAGATCCCAATGGAATCGTTATTATAGATAACTCTTTTAAAATTATTCAATTCAATAAAGCTTTTGCTGACCTTTTTAATATAAATGAAAAAGAAGATATAATAAATCTACCTATAGAAAATATATTAGAAAAAAACTTTTTTTTAAATCTCGCGAAAGAGCATAAACCTTTTGGACTTACCTTTGAACATAAAAAACTGGGGAAAATTTTAAAAATAGAAGGTTTCTGTCTTGAAGATGAAGAATTATATGTTGGTATTTTTGTAGATATTACATCAAAAGTAAAAAATAAAGAAAGACTAATAAAAATAAAAAGTGAAACATTAGAAAAAACTCAAGATGTAATCCATAAACAAATGCGTGTTGTTCAAGAAATTGCAAGTCTTCTTGGAGAAACCACAGCAGAAACAAAAGCCTCTCTTTTAGAACTTATCAAAGTCCTAAAAGAGGAGGAATTTTATGAATAATAACCAACCTTTATTCTGTGAATTTGGAACATCTCAATTAATTAAACATGGCGAAGAACTATGTGGAGATTCCATTGTTTATCAGTCAAAAGATAATTATGCTACTATGATTTTATCTGATGGCTTAGGAAGTGGTGTAAAAGCTAATATCCTGGCGACACTTACTACAAAAATTATATCTGTGATGTTAGATAAAGGTTCATCTATTTATGATGTGGTAGATACATTATCAGAAACTCTTCCAATATGTTCTGTACGAAAATTAGCATATAGTACATTTTCAATAGGTCAATTCTTTAGAAATGGAAAATTACATCTGGTCGAATATGACAACCCACCTGCTATTTTTATAAGAAACAAAAAAGTTCAAAAAATTTACTATAATGTAGAGACTATTAAAGATAAAAAAATAAAAGAAGCAGAATTAGAAATCCAAAATGGAGACTGGCTTATTTTTATTAGTGATGGCGAAGTGCATGCTGGTATTGGGGGTGTATGGAATCTTGGCTGGTCATGGGAGAGAATCACAAGATTTATTGAAACAAGAGTAAATGATAAAATGTCAGCTCAGGAACTTGCCAACGAATTAACAGAAGTTGCAAATAGGTTATACAATGGGCAACCAGGCGATGATACTTCAGCTGCTGTTGTTAAAATTAGATATAAAAGATTTGCAACTGTTATGATCGGAGCTCCAAAAAATAAGGAAGATGACTGCAAAGTAGTTGAAAAGCTTATGAAATCGCAAGGTAAAAAAATTGTATGCGGAGGAACAACAGGCAATATAGTAGCAAGAGAATTAGGCGAAAAAATAGAAGTTGACCTTCGAACTATTGAAGGAGATGTTCCTCCCATAGGTTATATGAAAGGCATTGATTTATGCACAGAAGGAATTTTCACTATAAGCAAAGTTTTCAAAATGTTGAAAGAAGGAAAATCAATAAAAGATGTTCGCTACAATATTGACGGTGCAAGTAAATTGCTATATGAACTACTCTATGCTGATGAAATTAATTTTATTATCGGTCAGGCAATGAACCCAGCACATCAAAATCCCAATATGCCGCCAGAATTTGAATTAAAAAAACAAATAACTGAAGATATAGCTGCCATTCTTCAGTCAAAAGGTAAAAAAGTTAATCTTGAGTATTATTAGAGGAGGCTGTATTTATGTACCAGGAAGAACTAAAAAAACAACAACCTTTAAGAAATTTTCAAAGGGTAAATGAAATAATTGAAGAACATGGGAAATCAAGAGATAAATTAATCCCTATTCTTCAAGAAGTTCAAAAAGAATTCAGGTATTTACCAAAAGAAATGTTATCTTTTATAGCTACTGCATTGGGGCTTTCTCCTGCTGATGTTTATGGAGTTGCTACTTTTTATGCCCAATTTTCCACTGAACCAAAAGGTAAACATGTAATTCAAGTATGCGATGGCACTGCATGTCACGTACGCGGTTCAATGAATTTAATCAAAAAATTAAAAGAAAAATTAAATCTTGAAGCGGATCAGCATACAACAGAAGATCTTCTTGTCACTATTGAGACTGTTAATTGTATTGGAGCATGCGCTCTTGCTCCTGCTATGATGATTGATGGGAAAATCTTTGGGCATTTAACTCCTGAAAGTATTGATGCTATATTAGAAGATCTATTAAAGAATGAAAGGAGAAAGACCAATGAATAAAACATTAACATTTAACGAACTTCAAAAGGAATGCTCTAAAATTATAAAAAATGAAAAAATAAGAATAAATATATGTGCTGGGCTGGGTTGTGTAGCTAAAGGTTCATTAGAATTATATGATGAATTCAAAAAAGTATTAAAGGAAAAAAATTTAGATACAAATATAGATGTTTTATTAAAAGAAGAGAAAAAAGAAGGTGTTAATACTATCAAAACAGGATGTATAGGAATATGTGAAGCCGGTCCTGTTATTTTAATAACACCTGGTGATATTTTATATTTGCATGTACAAAACAAACATGTAAGAGAAATTATTGATAAAACCATATTAAATAATGAATTAGTTGAAGAAATATTACCTAAAAATTACGACGGTGCAGTATGTAAAAATATAAAAGAAGTTCCTTTTTATGCAAAACAGGAAAAAATAGTATTAAGAAATTGTGGGCAAATTGATCCAACTGATATTAGAGATTATATTGCTCATAACGGATATACTGCTTTATATAAATCTCTTTTTGAATTATCACCTGAAGAAGTTATTAATATAATGATTGATTCAAAATTACGTGGCCGAGGCGGCGGCGGTTTTCCAACTGGCTTAAAATGGAAATTTGCAGCAGCAGAAAAAGATAGCAAAAAATACGTTGTAATAAATGCAGATGAAGGAGACCCCGGTGCTTTTATGGATAGATCTGTTTTAGAAGGTGATCCTCATTCTGTTATAGAAGGTGCAGCAATTGCAGCTTATGCAATAGGAGCAAATGAAGGCTATATATATGTTCGTGCGGAATATCCTCTGGCTGTTGAAAGATTACAATTGGCTATACAACAAGCAGAAAAATATAATATTTTAGGAGAAAATATATTCGGTAGTAATTTTTCTTTCCATTTAAAAATAAAAGAAGGAGCCGGGGCTTTTGTTTGCGGTGAAGAAACAGCACTTCTTGCATCAATAGAAGGTTTCAGAGGTATGCCAAAACCGAAGCCACCATTTCCTGCACAAAAAGGATTATGGGGACATCCTACAATTATCAATAATGTAGAAACCATGGCATGTGTTGCTCCTATTATTAATAACGGCGCTGATTGGTTCAAAAAATTTGGTACTCCAGAATCTCCGGGTACAAAAACATTTGCCTTATCCGGAAAATTAAAAAATACAGGCCTTGTTGAAATTCCATTCGGCGTTACTTTAAGAGAACTTGTTTTTGATATAGGAGGCGGTATTAAAGATGACGGGAAATTTAAAGCAGTACAAATTGGGGGACCTTCCGGTGGATGCCTTACAGAAGAACACCTTGATATGCCAATAGATTATGATTCTATAAAAAAAGCCGGTGCTATTGTTGGTTCTGGTGGATTGGTTGTACTTGACGATAAAACTTGTATGGTAGAAACTGCAAGATTTTTTATGAGCTTTACGCAGGCAGAATCATGTGGAAAATGTGTACCTTGTAGAGAAGGCACCAATAGAATGCTCGAAATTTTAAATAGAATTGTAAGTGGTGAAGGCACATTAGAAGATATAGATTTATTAGAAGAAATAGGATTCGTTGTAAAAGAAGGAAGTTTATGTGGGCTCGGTAAAACAGCTCCTAATCCTGTGTTATCAACATTAAAATATTTTAAAGAAGAATATCTTGCCCATATAGAAGAAAAAACATGCCCTGCAAGACAATGTAAGAAATTAGAATATTATTATATAGATCCTGATAAATGTAAAGGATGTACGATTTGCGCAAAACAATGTCCAAGTCGTGCAATTTTTGGTATTCCAAAAGAGCCTTTCTTTATTTCTCAAGAAAGATGCGTAAAATGTGGAATTTGTATAACTGTCTGCCCATTTGGTGCTATTGAATTAAAATAAAAGGGGGATAATAATGGATTATATTACTATAAATAATAAAAATGTGCCTATAACAGGTGAAGAGAAAAATCTTTTAGAGGTAATAAAAAAAGTTGGAATTGAGATCCCGACTTTTTGCTACCATTCTGAGCTTAGTGTCTATGGCGCTTGCAGAATGTGTCTCGTAGAAGATGATAAAGGGAATTTAATGACCGCATGTTCAACTAAACCTCGACCGGGGATGAAGATTAATACCCATTCTGCAAAGGTTATTAAGATAAGAAAAACAATTATTGAACTTTTATTAGCAAATTATCATCAAGATTGTACAACCTGTGGTAAAAGTGGACATTGTAAATTACAGAGCCTTGCAAATAGTCTTGGTGTAGATAAAATTAGATTTAAACCTCGCAAAGAATATGAAGAACTTGATAGAAGTTCTCTTGCCATTGTGAGAAATCCCAATAAATGTATATTATGTGGTGATTGTGTTAGAATGTGTTCTGAAGTACAAGGCATAGGTGCTTTGGGTTTTGTTCATAGAGGTCCTAAAGTATCTGTTGCTCCTGCATTAGAGAAAAATATAGCAGATGTAGAATGTGTTAATTGTGGTCAATGTGTTGCAGTTTGCCCTACTGGTGCTATTATTGTTAATGATAATACACAAGATGTCTGGGAAGCACTAAATAATCCTGAGAAAGTTGTTATTGCTCAAATTGCTCCTGCTGTTCGTGTTTCTATAGGTGAGGAATTTGGTGTTCCAGAAGGTGAAAATTCCCTTTATAAATCTGTTGCTGCATTAAAATTAATGGGATTTGATAAAGTTTTTGATACAGCTTTTACTGCTGATTTAACTGTTGTAGAAGAGACTTATGAATTTCTTGAAAGATTAGAAAAAGGAGAAAGACTTCCTCAATTTACTTCATGTTGTCCTGGTTGGGTAACTTATGCTGAAAAAAATTGCCCTGATTTATTGCCTAACCTTTCTTCTTGTAAATCTCCACAACAGATGTTTGGCTCACTGGCTAAGAAATATTACGCTAAAGAATTAGGCATTACTCCAGATAAACTTGTTGTAGTATCTATTATGCCATGTACTGCAAAAAAATTTGAAGCAAAGAGAGAAGAATTTAAAACAAATGGTGAGTATGATGTAGATTTTGTGCTTACAACTGTCGAGCTTGCAAGAATGATAAAAGAAATGGGAATTAATTTTAATGAATTAGAACCTGAATCTCTGGATATGCCTTTTGGTTTTTTTACTGGTGCAGGGGTAATTTTTGCAAGTAGTGGTGGAGTAGCTGAGGCCGCATTACGTCTTGCTGCAGAAAAAATAACAGGTACAACTTTTGATGCAATTGACTTTTATGATGTAAGAGGCTTAAAAGGTATAAAAGAGGCAGCAATTACTATTGGTGAAACTACGGTAAAAGTTGCAGTGGTCTCAGGTTTGGGTAATGCTCAAAAGATTATAGAAAAGGTTAGAAAAAATGAAGTTCAGTACGATTTGATTGAAGTTATGGCATGTCCTGGCGGATGTGTTGGCGGTGGTGGACAACCTGTGCCAAATGATATGGAAACAAGAAAGAAAAGAGCTGAAGCTATTTATAAAATTGATGCTACAATGCCACTCAAAAAATCACAGGATAACCCTGCAATCGTTGAAATTTATAGAAAATGGTTAGATCAACCAAATAGTGAAAAAGCACATCATGCTTTACATACTAACTACATTCATAGAAAAAGGATCTCTGGTATGGAAATTTCAGATGAAACAACCGAAAATATCAAAAAATTAGAAGTTTCAATTTGTGTTGGAACAAATTGTTATCTTAAAGGCTCTTATGATCTGATGCAAAAGCTTATTGCTCTTGCAGAAGAAAAAAATATGACAGAGCTATTAGAATTTAAAGGTACCTTTTGTATGGAAAATTGTGCTCATGGGCCTTCTGTTAAAATTGGTATTGATAACCATAAGTATGGTGTTCAAAAAGATGAAGCAGAAGTATTTTTCAACGATGTTATTATACCAAAAATCAAATCATTAAACAAAACAACCTCTGTTTAACTTTCTCAAAGGAGGATTTATATTGTGACTACAAAACGGATTGATCTCACTCCAATCAAAAACTTCTTTGCCGAACATCCTGGACTAAAACGCAATAATTTAATAATGATCTTGCAAAAAGTTCAGGAGCTTTACGGCTATTTACCAGAAGAAGTTATTGATTTTATCTCTGAAGAGATAAAAGTGCCAAAAGCCAAAATTTATGGTGTTGCTACTTTCTATTCTCAATTTAGATTAGAACCTCAAGGAAAATATGTAATAAATATATGTAATGGTACTGCATGCCATGTTAAAGGCGCACCTTCTCTTGTTGATGAAGTAGAAGGAATACTTGGTATAAAATCAGGACAAACGACACCTGATGGCCTTTTTACATTAGAAACTGTCAATTGTATCGGTGCCTGTGGACTGGCTCCTGCTGTTGTAATAAATGACAAAATATACGGAAAAGTAACTCCTGAAAAGATTGCTGAATTAGTAAATCAATTAAAGGCAGGTGAAAAATGAGTAAAATGGTAACTAAATGCGATGATAAGGTTATTAAAAATCCCAAAACTCCTTGCCTCAATTTTGTCCACTATGCTTTGGGATTAAAAGAACTTCAAGGAAAAGAAAAAGAAAATGCAGATTATCTTTTAGAAGTTTATAGAAAAAGACCAAAAGAAGGTTGTACATTAGTATATCTTTGTAAAGGAACAAGCTGTCTTTCATCAGGAGAAGCTACCCTAAAAGATAAATTTGATGAAATATTAGAAAAAGAAAATCTAACTGGCAAAGTTCAAATAATGGAAACAGGATGCCGCGGATTTTGTGAAATGGGACCATTAGTTGAAATTTTCCCTGCCAAAATATTCTACTGCCAGGTAAAACCAGAAGATGTTGAACGTATTGTAAAAGAAACTATATTAGAAGGCAAAATTATAGATGATTTATTATTCGAAGGATTGGCAGATCCTGATGAAATTCCATTTTATAAAAAACAGGTAAGAAGAGTACTTGAAAATTCTGGATTAATTGATGCTGAAAATATTAATGAAGCAGTTGCAAATAATGCATATAAAGGATTGCAAAAAGCACTGGAGTTAAGACCAGAAGATGTTATTAATGAAGTAAAAAAATCTGGATTACGCGGTCGTGGTGGTGGTGGTTTCCCTACTGGAAGAAAATGGGAGATCACACGAGCTAACAAATCTGATGTTAAATATCTTATATGTAATGCCGATGAAGGTGATCCTGGTGCTTTCATGGATAGAAGTATATTAGAAAGTGATCCTCACAAATTAATAGAAGGAATGATAATTGCTGCGTATGCTATTGGTGCTAATTACGGTTATGTATATGTCAGAGCTGAATATCCGTTAGCAGTTCAAAGATTAACACTCGCTATTCAGCAAGCGAAACAAGCAGGATTATTAGGAAAAAATATATTAAATTCTGGATTCGATTTTGATTTAGAAATAGTCCAGGGAGCTGGGGCTTTCGTTTGTGGCGAAGAAACAGCTCTTATTGCATCAATCGAAGGCAAAAGAGGAATGCCTTCTGTTAAGCCTCCATATCCTGCCCAAAAAGGTTTATTTGGCAAACCAACAAATGTAAATAATGTTGAAACATTTGCAAATGTGCCTTTAATACTTAGAAATGGCGCTGATTGGTTCAAAGAAGTAGGAACAGAAAATAGCACTGGTACAAAAATTTTTGCTTTAACTGGAAAAGTAAAACATACTGGCTTAGTAGAAGTACCTATGGGAATTACAATTCGAGAAATTGTATTTGATATTGGTGGAGGTATGCCTGAAGGCAAAGAATTTAAAGCTGTTCAAACAGGAGGACCTTCCGGCGGATGTATTCCTGCTGAATATCTTGATCTTCCTATAGATTATGAATCTTTAAAAGGCATTGGCGCTATGATGGGCTCCGGCGGTCTGGTAGTGCTTGATAATGAAACTTGTATGGTAAATTTTGCAAAATTTTTCTTGACATTCACACAGGAAGAATCATGCGGTAAATGTATACCATGTCGTGAAGGAACCAAAAGAATGCTTGAAATATTAGAAAGAATAACAAAAGGGCAAGGAGAATTAGAAGACATAAATAGACTTGAAACATTAGCAACTGTAATAAAATCAACTTCTGCATGCGGACTTGGAATGTCTGCTCCAAATCCTGTATTATCAACATTAAAATATTTCAAAGAAGAATATTTAGCTCATATTGAAGATAAAAAATGTCCTGCTGGAAGTTGTAAATACTTTATTTCATATCATATATTGCCTACCTGCCGTGGCTGTACATTATGCGCAAGAGTATGTCCTGTTAATGCAATCTCCGGAGAAAGGAAACAGGTTCATGTAATTGATCAGGATAAATGTATAAAATGTGGACAATGTTATGAAAAATGCCCATGGAATTGCATCGCAAAAGGTTAGAAGGAGATAATTATGGATTTTATTAAAAAGAAAAAAGAAGTTAAAGTTACTATAGATAAAATAACTGGCTTCGTGCCTGAGGGTAGCACCATTCTTGATGCTGCTAAATTATTAGGAGTGAGGATACCCACTTTATGCTATGATGAAAGATTAAGTATTAGTGGTGCTTGTAGATTATGCTCCGTTGAAATTAAAGGAAATCCTAACTTAGTACCAGCTTGCGCATATCCTGTATCAGATAATATGGAAGTTAGCACTCACTCACCAAAAGTTATGCGTAGTAGAAAAACCATTATAGAATTATTACTTGCTAACCATCCACAAGATTGTCTTATTTGTGTAAGAAATGGCAATTGCCAATTACAAGACCTTGCTGCAGAATACGGCATAAGAGAATGGAGATGGTTGGGAGAAAAAAGAGAAAATCCTATTGACGATTCTTCTGTTGCTATACAAAGAAACCCAGATAAATGCATTTTATGTGGAAAATGTGTTAAAGTTTGTAAAGAAATCCAAGGAGTTCATGCCTTAGATTTTACCAAACGTGGCTTTAATACTGTTGTTCTGCCTGCTTTTAATCATCCATTATCTGAAACTGTATGTATCCTTTGTGGTCAATGTTTATTGGCATGCCCAACTGCTGCTATAACAGATAAAAGCTATACAAAAAAAGTTAGAACTGCATTAGAAGATCCTGATATCATTTGCACAGTGCAAACAGCTCCTGCTATTAGAGCATCCATTGGGGAAGAATTTGGTATGCCAGCAGGTTCATTATTAACAGGCAAATTGACTACTGCTTTAAAAAGAGTCGGTTTTGATTTAGTATTCGATACTGTATTCGGAGCAGATGTTGCTGTAATGGAAGAAGGACATGAATTAATAGAAAGAATTAAAAATAATGGCCCTTTCCCAATGTTCACTTCTTGTTGCCCTGGATGGATTAAGTTTATGGAACATTTCTATCCAGAATTTATTCCAAACATGTCATCTTGTAAATCTCCTCAACAAATAACAGGAGCTCTTACAAAAACATATATCGCTGAAAAAATGAATATCGATCCTGAAAAAATATTTAATGTTTCCATCATGCCTTGTTCTGCTAAAAAATTTGAAATCAACCGTCCGGAAATGATGATAGATGGCAAAATAAAAGAAATAGATGCTGTATTAACCACAAGAGAACTTGCTCGATTATTAAGAACTTATGGTATAAATTTACCTTCATTACCAGAATCTGATTATGATGATCCTTTAGGAAAAACTTCTGGCGCAGGTGTGATTTTTGGAGTAACCGGTGGAATGATGGAAGCAGCACTCCGTACAGTTGCAGATGTATTATCGGGCAAAGAATTAAAAAATATTGAATATCAACCTCTTAGAGGATACAAAGGAATTAAAGAAGGTTCTGTCTTTATAGGTGATATGGAACTCAAATTTGCAGTTATTCATGGTTTAAGTAATGTTAGAAAAATCTTGGATAAAATCAAATCTGGAGATTTATTTTATCACTTTATTGAAGTTATGGCATGCCCTGGCGGATGTGTTGGTGGTGGCGGACAACCTCTAACAACTGATGAAGAAATCTTGAAAAAAAGAATCGCTGCAATTTATCAAGAAGATAGAGCTAAACCTATCAGAAAAGCTCACGATAACCCTGCGATTGTTCAATTATATGAAGAATTCTTAGGAGAACCAATGAGTCCAAAATCTCATATATATCTGCATACCAAATATACTCCAAAAACCCCAAAAGGAATTTAAAAAATCTCTCCCCCTCATTTTTTCACAACCCCCTTCTTAAAGCCCCTGAGAGGTTCAAACCTCCAGGGGCTTACTTATTG
>CAYLKS010000073.1:0-12854 GCA_964384205.1 uncultured bacterium
CTCATGTTAAGGAAAAGAAATGTGAAGCTTGCTGTTATGCTGGTGTGATTACAGGAATGATGATTTCAAAAAATATGGGTAAGAGCAGGATTGCCATACTTGAATATGCTGACTCAGGAAAAATTACAGGTGATAGGAGAAGAGTAGTAGGCTATCTTTCGGCAGTCTTATTTTGATATAATAATTTGTATTTCTTAAATTAGTAAAATAATAAAGTTTTAAAATTGTTTATTGATACTAAAAATCTATTATTATACTATTAATCATAATTTTCAAGCTAAAAAGAAAAAAAATATTCATTCCTTTAAATATTTACAGATCCACCCTATTAATTTTGACAAAATCAAAGAAAAAAAATAATTTAGACTTATAATGATTTATAAAGGAGGTGCTAGTATGCTATCCAGAAAAGAGCGAGAAGCGTTGCTGAAGTTAGCTAGGGATACAATAAAAGCCAAGCTCAATAGAAAGCCATTGCCAAAATTTGATCCTTTTACTGATACATTAAAAGAACCGAGGGGTGCTTTTGTTACACTGCACAAGCGTGGGAATCTAAGAGGATGTATAGGCTATGTTGAAGCTATCAAGCCTTTATGGCAATCAGTCCAGGATATGGCGATAGCGGCTGCTTTTCAGGATCCTAGGTTTCCTCCGCTTATGCCTGATGAGTTTGATGATATAGATCTTGAGATATCCGTTATGTCCCCCATCAGGAAAATCTCGAGCATTGATGAAATAGAGGTAGGGAAGCATGGTATCATAATCAAAAAAGGATTTAATCAGGGGTTGTTGCTCCCTCAGGTAGCAACGGAACAGGGCTGGGATCGAGATACCTTTTTAGAGCATACCTGTTATAAAGCAGGTTTGTATGGTGACTGCTGGAAAGATCCAGATACTGAAATTTACATCTTTTCGGCTGAGGTATTTTCAGAGAAGGATTATTGATTATGAAGTCACTAATAATAAATTAGTTACCAGTATGTTCAAAATGATATATTATTGTTATATTATGTTAATAAAAAATCATCTTGTTTATCTAAAATAGTATTGTTGTTAAAGTGAAGATGATGAATAAGAAGAAAAAATCTTAATGAAAACTAAAGGTAAAAATTTTATAATCTACCTTTTAATTTTGGACTTATAGATTTAAATATATTGTGGTTTTTTATGGATTGTAAATGTATAAAGAAATAGAAGATTTTAAGAAAGAGATGGGAATAAAAAAAATAGCTGGCTTGATGATGTTACACTACTTTAAATGGCCCTGGTGTCTTAAAGAATTTTCATTTTATGTTGATGAAATATATCTTTTACTCCATTATTCACCAAAATTTAAAGAAGAATGGCCAAAAAAATATCCTAAGGTTACGGATTATATAGAGGAAAATGTCAGTGAAGAGTGGAATGTAATGGAATGGCGTGAAAATCAGGGAATATTCAGAGAAAAATTAATCAGAAGGCTTGATAATATAAAACCCCAACTTGTCTTCTTTCCTGATGAAGATGAATCATTCCCAGAACCAGAATATCTTGTAAAAGACCTTAGGAGATTCTACAAATCAAATAAAAAACAACTTGCTTTTAAGAGATGTAATTTCTGGGATTCAATGGAAATGGTAAGGAAGGATAAGTGGATTACATATTATCCGCATGTTAAAATATACAAATGGGATAAAAATCTAAGCTATATACCTTACACTGGTTTTAATAGGGTTACTACATATGGAAAAAAAAGAATGGTTGCTAGAACAGTTATTAAACACTATGCATATATGAATAAAAAAGAAAGAGAATGGCGGTACAACGAGCTTTATAGAGAAAAACAAAAAAAGTTTAAGGGGCTTATGGATAAACCAACTCTTGTACGTTATACAGATCCAATACATGCACCTCGTACATAATGTTAATATCATTTATAATTTTCTATGTTTTTATAAGAAATCTATCGATTTATTTTATTGCCTTTTATTGTATAAATAATTTTATAGAATATTGGTTATAGTAAGTTCTTACTAAAGAATATACTGGATAGATGAATTTAATTGTTGTTATTTGCCTAAAAAAGAATTCTATTGTAAAGGTCAGTGACTTTTTTTGTATGTATATCGATATTGTATTGCCTTTTTGCTTTTTCATATCCTTTTTGTCCCATTTTTTTTCTAAGTTCTTTGTTTGAAGCAAGTTTTTTAATAGCCTCTGAAAGACCTTTATAATCACCGGGATTAATGATATATCCTGTAATTTTGTCTTCAATAATATTTTGTATTTCACCAACCTTTGATGCTATAACAGGAAGTTTTGATGCCATTGCTTCAACAATCACTCTTCCAAAAACTTCAATATAAGCAGGATGACATAAAATATCACTTTCAGCTAATATCTCTGGTATATCCTGTCTTACCCCAAGAAAATGAAATCTATCCAGAATCTCGTTTTTACTTAAGAATGATATCACTTTTTCCTTATAATCTCTGTTATGGTCATTAGCTTTACCTATAATAACAAAATGTATTTCTTTCATTTTTTTCAAAAGTAAAGCTGCTTGAGCAAGAACAAATAGTCCTTTCCTTGGTTCAATTGCACCAATATATGTTATAAGAATCAGCTTATTATTATAATTACCTTTTATAATACCGACTGGTTTTGCATTTTCAAATGCTGAAAAATCTATTCCATTTGGTATATATACTACTCTTTTCATGTTTTTAAAAAGATCCAATTGTTTTTGTGAAATTAGAATCACATAATTTGAAAGAAGGTGTATTATATGAGCATAAAATCTTTTATTATCAAGGTATTCACGAACATGCCAGATAACTGGTTTTCTTAGTAATCTTGAAATAAATATTGGCCATGATGTTACAATTGAATTTACATGAATGAGTAAAGCCTTTTCTCTATGTATAAGCTTGATAAACTTGAGTATGCGCCCGGGAAATCTCAATATTGTATAATCTAAATTTTGTCTTTTAATTAAATTTTCTAAAGGACCTTTTTTAGGAAGTATAATTAAAGGATAATATCCATATTTTGGTAGCTTACTTGCGAGCTGAACAAGTGATATCGGAGCGCCTGAAAGATTTGAATTATGTGAAAAAAGAATCACTCTTTTGAAACTATAATTGTTATAAGACATTTTTTAAATGACTTTAAATTGATTTGTTAAAATCTCTTTATAAAGAAAGTCAATCTTTCTTACCATATCATCTGCGCGGAATACTTCTTTAAAACGTTTGAATGCTCCTTCTGAAATTTTTTTTCTTAAGTTTTTGTTGATAATGAGCTCTCTGAGTTTAATTTCTAAATTTTTAATGTTTCCATTTTTAAATAAAACTGCGCTCTCACCGTCTTTAAACATCCATTTCACAGAGGGAATATCTGTTGTTATAATAGGAAGTTTCTTTGCCATAGCTTCAACAAGTACATTTGAACAACCCTCAAATGAAGTTGGGAGAATAAAGATATCAAAAATTTTTAATATTTTATCACCTCTTTTGATAAAACCTGTAAATATTACATCATTTTTAATACCCAGCTTACTTGATAAATTTTGGAGATGTTTTTTCTCGGGTCCATCACCAATGAAGAGTAATTTAACGTTTTGTCTTATATTATTTTTTAATATTGCAAAGGCTTTTATCAAAATATTTAATCTTTTTGTACGATGAAGACGCCCCAAATTACCGATGATAGTATATCCTTCAAGATTATATAATTTTTTTATATCGTTAATTGTTTTAATGTCATCACCTTCTTTACTTTCATAACCATTATAAATTATTCTGATTTTATTATTTTGAAGACCTTTTTTAGTTATTATTCTTTTTTCTTCATCAGAGACAGCAACTACATAGTCTGCTTTTTTTCTACATATCAGTGCAGCAAGTTTATAGTTTATCCATTTTGAAATAGATGAGCCCTGATAAGCTGACAGATGAAAAATTATTGGTGTTTCTGGTAGTACCTTTTTTGAAAAGATTAAAAATTCATGTGCAGCATGAATGTGAAGTATATCTATCGTATATTTTTTACTTAGTTCAAGTAGTGCGTTTTCAAAGGCTTTTACTTTATTAAATACATTTCTTTTTATTTCAGGGAATTCTTTATATTCTATACCAAGATTTAAAAATTCCTCTAATATTTCACCTTTAGGTGCGAGCAAAATTAGATTGTATTTGGTTCTTAAACCTCGCATTAAGGTAAGAACGTGTTTTTCTGTTCCTCCTTTTGCCATATATGGAAGAATGTGAACAACAGTTTTCAATAATAATCCCCAATTTTATTAATTTTAAATAATTTGTTTATTTTTAAGTTGCAATATTTGTAGTTTTTGGTTTCTAACAATAAAATAAATTGCATTGATACTTCCGGCAAGCAGCCAGAATGGAAGAGCTACCTTAAGGATCCAGATTGTGCTATTGGTTAGATTTCCAACTAGCATACATATAAAACTTGCTCCTAATCCTAATGCAATCCATTTGTATTTATATTGTTTCCATGATTTAATCCATCGATAAATGGTAAGTCCTATTATTGAGAGCCCAAATATCATTCCAAATAAGCCATTTTCAGCCCAGAATTGCAATATAAAATTATGAGCATAAGTATACCATTTTCCTACACCATAGTTTTTTATATGCCTTGCAAAGTTGTTTGTCCCAACACCTAAAAACCAGTGGTCTTTAATCATACCCCATGCTCCTTTGAAAGTGGCAATTTGGGCAGCTGTCGTTAGGCTCTTTTGGGTTCTTTTTGAATAAAGAAAATCAAATAAGTGTTCAAATCTATGAAGGGTGCTTAACTTAAAGGTAAGATAAATAGCAATAATTGTAATTATTGATAAAAATATAAGTCTCTTGTAATCAAAACTCAAAAGTATAATCATTAATATAAAGAAAGAAACAACTCCGCCTCTGTCAAATGTAAGTACTGATCCAAAAAAGCATCCAAGTAAAAATATAAAACCATACCATTTATGTTTTTCACTTTCTTTCTGACGAATCCACCCATATCCTATACCTCCTAACATTACAAGCATATCAGGAGTTGATGCCTTACCAAGAAATTTTGCAGTATATCTTTTTATTATTAAGCCTTTGGTAAAAAGATTATAGAAAAAATGAAAGTAGAGTTGTAATAGTATTGCAAAAACCATTAAAAAGCTTACCGGTATTATATATTTGATAAAAAAATCATTTTCACTATTTAATGAGAATCTTACATAAGAAATTGGTACAAAAATAACAAAAAACCATAACAGAGAAATGAGTGTTGAGTTTAATTTATTAATAGAGAAAAGTGAAGAAATTATACAACTTAAAGTAAAAAGAATTGTCAGAATAAGGATGTATTTATCACTAAAAATAAGTTCTCTTTTGTCTTTAAAAAATAGGGTTACTAAAAATGCAAGAAGTAATATTACGGAGGTGTAATCTCCAAAACCAATCCAATTGAAAGTGTAAACAATAAGAAGTATTATGGATTCAATAAAATATGGTCTTTTCGTATTAATTAATTTCCTTACCATTAATATTTCCTTATTTTACTTGGGATAAAACCAATTTTATAATTATGTTTTACAAAAATACATATGTAAGGCAATCTTTGTCAAATAAAATACAGGTTATATGATTGCTATTATGTATAATCAAGTAAGTAAAAAATGAAAAATGAACGTAAGGAAAATCTTTTATTAATTCTATTAGAATTAATAACATATGTTTCTTATAGGTGAAAATGAATATGTATAAATAAAAGGGTTATAGTAGAATAAAGTTAGGTGTTTTAATGTCGTTTGACATTATTTTGAATTTTTGTTATTCTTGGATAAAATTTTTGACTTAATTTATTCAAAAAGGAATCTTATGGGGAAAAATTGGCCATTAATCAGTGTTTGTATATTGAGTTTTAATAGATTGGAATATTTAAAGAAAACTATAAAATCATTTAGGGAAACGTGTACATATCCAAATCTTGAATATATAATCGTGGATAATGGTTCTGAACATAATGTTATTTCTTATATTGAGGAATTGGATTTTATCGATAAAAAGATTCTTAACAAGGATAATATGGGTATGGGTTTTGCCATGAACCAGGCAAGGCGAATAGCGAGTGGTGATTATTTTTTTAACCTTGAAAATGATTGGTTTTTCTTTTATCGTGGTGATTGGATGGAGAGAGGTATATTACTGTTTGAAAGAGATGCTAGAGGAGAATTTGTTAAGAAAGTACCACAGGAACTTCCATTAGGCCTGGTTAAGTATAAGCTGGGTGCGGGATATGCAAATTATACGAATAACCCATCATTAATGAGCAGAAAAGCATATGAAGATGTTGGTGAATATCCTCAGTTTAATAGAGAGTATAAATATATTTCAGAGGATGCTCATAAAATTGAACCTCACTATATAAAAAGATTTCGTCAAAAATACTCTTGTACTCTATCGGAAACACCATGCGCTGTGCATATTGGTGGTAATACAACAAATCCAAATTATGGAAATAAAGGGAAAAAAAAGTATGATGAATTGGACAATCTTTTAAAAAGTAAATGGCGTGATGGTAAATGGCATATAACGTATCATTATATGAAGCTTGGAAATAGGTGGAAAATAAAAAGAGCATTAAAACGCTATAGAAAATTTGAGGACACACGAGGAATGAAAGTTGGGCATTGACTTGAACATTGTAATAGTTACGTATAATAATAAAGATCTTTTAAAAAAATGTATTGAAAGTGTTAATAAATCTATAGAAAATGTAGCATTATCATCTAATGTTACAGTTGTAGACAATGCTTCGAATGATGGTACAGAAGATTTAATTAAAAGTATCCCAAATGTCAAATATATAAAAAATAAGTCAAATATTGGCCTTGCAAAAGCATTAAATATAGGTATTAAGAGTAACCTTGATTCAAGGTATACATTGTTATTGAATGACGATGTTGAATTATTTCCGGAAACGATAAACTTAATGATTGAAATGTTGGAAAAGTATTCTTCAGCTTATGGTATTCCAGCAAGGTTGATATATCCTGATGGAGCTCCCCAGAGGATGAAATTGAAAATTATAGGAGTAAGTAAGAGTATAAAACAAAATATTTCATTTATAAACTTTGCAGGGACAACAGCATGTCTTTATAAAACCAGCATTTTTAATAAAATTGGATTGTTTGACGAATTTTATTTTTTTTATAATGAAGATTTGGATTTTTCTCTTAGAGCAAAGAGAAATGGAATAAACTTTGTTTTTAATCCGGAAATTAAAGTTATTCACCATAAGAAAAAGGGTAGGAAAAAAGTAGAAAAAGAAATTAAACCCTACTTTTATGCCACTGATTTCTATTTCTATAGGAAAAACTACGGTATACTCTTTGCCGGTATTTACTTATTAATGGCATTTTGGCATATTAAAAGGTCAGAGAAGAATTTTAAAAGAAATAATCAAGAAGATAAATTATTAATGCTGTATAGAGCTAAAGAGAGATTAAAATCTACTATCAAGAACTTTAAAAATTTGGTGAAACAGTAGTGATTAATAGGTTGATAACTTTAATCAGCATCAAAAAAGCAGTCAAACTTGATGAGAAAAATATAAATCTGTTCGAATATAAGCTAAGAAATAAAGTAATTGATAAAGGATTTGCGATATTAGCTATTGTTGGACCGCCTGGAAGTGGAAAAACTACTATTAGTAATAAGATAATAAATGATGGATTTCTCACTTTTAAAAATGAGGAAATTATGGTTATTGACGATCTAATTGGACCTGAGAGTATCAAGTACAAAAAACGTGATTTAAAAAGACCGGAAAATATATGCAAAAGAAAACTATTGATTATAAGTGATTTTAGAGCCGCGGTTTATTTAAAAAGGTTGGATTTTATTATACTTCTAAAAATGGATGAAGATAAAAGATTGGAAAATCTGAAAAAAAGGGAATCTAGAAAATATAAATTATATAAAAAATGGTACTTTCAAATACCTCCTATACCATTAAGGTTTATAAAAAAAGATTTATATTTAGTAGATAATATAGCATCCGTCGTTTAATAAAATAAAATTTATTCTGGAGTTCATATATGAAGGTGTGTATTGATATTGATGACTATCATTCATTTCCAAAATGGGATTGTTCTGATGTGATTTTAAAAATCCTGGATGTCTTTCCCGATATGAAATTTACAATATTTTTTACTCCATTCATGAAAAATATACCATTAACTGATTATCCGCAAGCTCTTGATCGAATCATTGAACTTGTTGAAAAAGATGTTGTTGAAATATTTCTTCATGGACTAACTCACAAAAAACGTTTTAATGGTGAATTCGGCCTATTGAATAAAAATCAAATTAGAAAACGGATATTTAAATCAGCAAGTTACTTAAAGAAAGCATATATTCCTTTTAAAGAGGGAATAAAATTTCCATGGAATCTTTATAATAAAAAGGTTTTAGAGGTTTTAGAGGATATTAATTATATTTTATTTACAAATAAGCTAGAAAAAGATTTTAATGGTAGACAAATTGTTTGGAAGAATAGTGACAAAGTACAAAAAAGATATGTTCAGACTGCAGATTATAGGTATGGCAAGCCTTCAGTACCAGATAAAAATAGTATTATTTACTACCATTCACATGCACAAAATATGAGAAAGAATGGAATAAGAGAATCATATAAAAACTTTATTGAAGAAATCAAAGAATTGCAGAAAATAGAAGAGGTTAAGTTCATATTCTGCTCCAATCTGATTCAATATTAATATAATGGGGAGTGAAATGAATGAAAAAGAAAAAAGGAAAAGAATTCGAAAAATAAAAAGAAAAAACGACATTTATAATGGTTTCCTTCGTATCAAGCCTTTAGTGAACTGGGTATAAAAGGGTGAAGAAACGATAATGAACTATATGAGTATCTTGATTTTTCATTTAGCAAGGATAAGATTGTTGCAGACTATGGCTGTAACATAGGACAAACGACAGTATCTGCTGCAAAAACAGGAGCATAAAGGATTATAGTTTTAATTATTGATCTAACAGTTTGGAAATTGCAAATGAAATAAAGGATCTTTTCGGATTAGAAAATCTGGAATTTTATAGGGTAGGTTTTAATGAAATAAGTTACCAGGATAAAATCCAGATGATATTTAAAAAAATAAACCCTATGTATCATTTTTTCTATCAGTCTATAGAACAAAAGTAGTAAAAGGTAGGGATGGATTATTTCATTTTATTCTTGATAATACAAATGATCTTGTATTTCTTTGAAGGTCATTCAGTTAGAGAAATTGATACTGTTGATTATTGTATTAGTATATTTAATAGATTTGGAGTTAATTCAGAGTTTTTATGGTGTAGCCAGAGTGATACGAAGCTATTTTTTTATAAATACATTAGGGGGAAGCCGATAGGTGAGAATAGGGTATTTGATTGCTAATTCTTTACACTATTTACCAACCATAATACCTTTAATTGAAAAAACTGGAGGCGTAATATTTTCTTTCAGGAGGGTGTCTTCTTCTTATTTAGATTTGAAAAACCGGATTAAAATATATCACTTTCGAAACTACAAGCATCTTTTAAATAAAATATCTGGTTTTAATTTAGATGTTCTTATCCATCCAAGCTTTTCCATTCGATATTTTAAAAATATATCTGATATTAAGCACGTGCAGGTGTTTCATGGTACCTCTGACAAACCCTTTAATTTCCACAAAAGCCTAAAACTATACGATTTAATTGTGGTTCCAGGCGAAAAGATGAAAGAAGATATTATAAAAAAAGGTTTAGCAGAAGAAGAAAAAATTGAAATTATTGGATATCCTAAAATTGACTCATTTCTTCATTCTGATTTTGATGAAGATTCATTTATAAAAAAATTGGGGTTAATTCCAGAAAGAAAAAATGTACTATATTCACCAACATGGGATGACCCTAATCATTACTCATCTTTCCCAAAATTTATAAAGGTTATCTTAAGAGAATTAAAAGATTATAATATATTGGTAAAACCACATCCAAATATTTTTAAATATCGCCCATGGCAAATTGCTATGGCATATTTGTATAAGCATAAAAATACATTTATTTGTAATAGCAACATTAGTATATTACCGTTCATGAAAATTTCAGATATCCTTCTTACAGACATATCATCGGTTTCCCACGAATATTTACCCTTTGGTAAACCGATGGTTTTTTTGTCTCCTAAACCTGTAGAGAAAATACCTGAAGAGCATAGATGGATTTGGCATTGTGGGGATGTGGTTGAAAATCCAAAAGATCTTCCCAAAATTGTCGAAAGTAATATTCATTATAAAGATAAGTTTTATAGGGATCGAGTTGTTGCTTTAAAAAAAATATTTTATAAATTTGATGGTAAATCTGCTGATAGATTCAAAGAAGCTATTCAAAAACTTATAGATGGAAGTTGAGATTTTGAAAAAAAAGATATTTAGCAAAGAACTAAGATGGGCGCTTTCATATTTAAAACCATATATATGGGGGCTTTTGGGTGTTTTTATATTAACTTTTGGGCAGAACTACTCTTTTGCTCTGTTGCCATCAGTTAGCACAAAGTTTCTTTTTGAACTGATAACACCTGAAAAGATCCATTTATTGTATAGATATTTTTATATAGCTGTGGCATTAGTATTTTCCAGGGCATTTTTTGAGTTTCTTAAAAATTATTCTATGAAAGTTATTACTCATTCTGCTATTAAAAGAATTCGTGATGAATTCTTTTCCCATTTAATAAAATTGGATATTGATTTTTTTACATCCAGCAAAACCGGAAATATAATTGCAATTGGAATTAATGATATAGAAAAGGTTAGAACCAGTTTTTATCAAGGTATTATTAATTTTTTTAGTCAGATAATGATGTTAATAATAATTCTTGTAAAATTATATTTACTTAACTGGGAGTTAACGCTGATAAGCTTTGGAGTTTTGCCTGTTTTATATTGGGTTGTAAGGATTATCGGAAACAAAATGCGTGCAGTTAGCCGAAAACTCAGGAAGAACCTTTCAGATCTTTCTATTAATCTACATGAAATCCTTACAGGTATTGAAGTGGTTAAGTCATTTGCTCAGGAAGATATAGAAATTGAGAAATTTAAGAAAAATACAAAAAGATATAAAAAAACATTCTTAAGGCTTTCTCAATTGACGAATCTATTTAGTCCACTTAACGATATGATAATCTATATTTATGGAATGGTTTTGGTAGGAATCGGGAGCTATTTTATAATTAAGGGGTTATGGAATGTAAAAGGACTTACTGAATACCTTATGTTACTTGGTATTATGGCAGCTCCAGTGACAAAAATACCAAAGTTTATTTCAAATTTTAAAATAGTTACGGCGTCAATTGAAAGAATATGCAACATACTATCAATTGAACCTAAGATAAAAGAAATTAGCAATCCAGTTTCAAAAAAAATTGAAGGAAAGATTGAGTTTAGGGATGTATGGTTTTATTATAGGCCTGAACAGTATGTACTTCAGGGGATTAACTTTACTGCAGAAAAAGGAGATGTATTTGCTCTAGTTGGGCCTTCGGGAGCGGGGAAATCAACGATTGTAAATCTAATACCAAGGTTCTATGATCCTGTAAAAGGTACAGTCCTGATAGATGGTATTGATGTAAAAAATTATAGTTTAAAATCATTGAGGTATCAGATCGGAATAGTTTCCCAGAATGTTATACTATTTAACACATCAGTATTGGAAAATATAAGATATGCAAAACCTAATGCTACAATTGATGATGTAATCGAAGCTGCAAAGCGGGCCTATGCGTACGATTTTATTATGGATTTACCAGATAAATTTGAAACAAATGTTGGAGAAAAAGGTGTTAGATTTTCGGGAGGTCAGAAACAACGAATATCTATTGCAAGAACTATTTTGATGAATCCTAAAATCCTAATTTTAGATGAAGCAACTTCGTCTCTGGATTCAGAGTCGGAGTATTATATTCAGCTTGCCATAAAAGAACTCATGGAAGGAAGAACATCGGTTATTATTGCTCATAGATTATCAACTATTACTCATGCAACTAAAATACTGGTTATTGAAAAGGGAAGGATAGTAGGGGAAGGTTCGCATGAAGAGTTAATAGAGACATGCGAACAATATAAGAGAATATACGAATTACAGTATTTTAGGTAGTTTATAACTATCAATCTAAATTAATTTTAAATTGAGCCAAGATTTTAAGTTTGAAAGGTCTCTACTACTTAGTAAAAAGAATCTATCAGCTTTTGCAATCTCATCCAGTATTTAAAAGGCTAAGTGGTAGAATTATTAATATTCTAGAATTTCCAACTACATAACTATATTACAGTTTTATGTATTGATTTAACCACACTAAGATATTTTTAAATAATCTTAAGAAATTAAATAGTTTTTCAAATGGCCTAATATTATGCCATTGTGCTGATAATACTGTACTTTATGGAAGTAATTATGATAGAATTTTTGTTGCTCATGGTACGAGTGATAAAGTTTTTACGATGAAAGATAATAAAATAGATATAAATTGGTAATTATAATTGTCATTAGAGAGAAATAATATTTGACTATAGACAATAAAGCTTGAGGGGGTTTATGGGAGCGATTATAGGAGTAAAGAGGTTGCAAAATTAAGATTGTTTGATTATATAGAAGTATTTTATAATAGGGTAAGGAAGCATTCTGGGCTGGGCTATTTAAGTCCATATCAATTTGAGCAAATATTAGATTTACAGAATGTTGCTTGACTACGTGTCCATTTTTTCAGGTATAGATCATGTAAATGTCAACTAATTCGAGGACAAAAATTAATAGGTTTTCATTGTTTAAATA
>CAYLKS010000074.1:0-11971 GCA_964384205.1 uncultured bacterium
TTTCTCTATCTCCTACAATTAATTCTCTAATTGACATATTTATCGTTTTCAATAGCTAACCTTTTTTATCTTTGTCTTTACTCATTCTCTTTCTCCTTTCTTTTTTTTCTCTTATTTTACATTATTTCTATTCCAGACACAATTTATTATACACTATCATTAATTATACATTACCAGAGTTTAGTTTTAGTAGTGGGGGAAATAATTTTTCTATAAAGTGTTTTTATTTTATTGATAGGATTTATGATGAAATATATATATTATTTTTAATAGACACATTCGTTTTTTGCTTGATTTTTATATAAAAAAATAGCATATATAAATAAAATAAAAAAATGGAGAGAGTATATTATGGATTCTATTAGAGATTTTAGAAAATTTTTCAAAGATAATGAAGTTATAATTTTTGATGGAGCTATGGGTACACTTATATATGATTCTGGTTATTTTTTCAATAAATGTTATGAAGAATTAAATTTATCAAATCCTGATTTTATTTATGAGATTCATGAATCTTATATTAAAGCAGGGGCAAATGTTATTGAAACCAATACCTTTGGAGCAAATAGATATAAGTTACGAAATTTTAATCTTGAGGATAAAATTTATGATATAAATGAGCAGGGAGCTAAGATTGCAAGGAGAGCAGCAGGAAATGATGTTTTTGTTGCAGGCTCTATAGGCCCTCTTGGTACTTATATTTTCACCAGCAGTGATGAGAAACGTAAAGAAGCATTTGTGTATTTTCAAGAACAGGCAAAAGCACTTCAAAAAGGTGGAGTTGATCTTTTTATTTTAGAGACTTTTCGAGATTTACAAGAATTAAAAATTGCTATTTCTGCTATTAATGATTTTTCTGATTTGCCGATTATAGCTTCTATTTCATTTAATGAGCATGGGCAAACTGTATTTGGCACAGATATAAAAACAGCTATTTTGGAACTTAATAAGGAAAATATAGATATTATTGGCACTAATTGTTCTGTTGGTCCGAAGCCAATGCTTGAAAATTTAGAGGAAATATTAAAATATGCTGAAAAGCCGGTACTTGCTATGCCGAATGCTGGATTCCCTCAGATTGTAAATGATAGATTATTTTATAATACTACCCCTGAATATTTTGCAGAATATGCAAAAAGATTTGTTGAGTTGGGGGTAAAATGTGTAGGTGGTTGTTGTGGTTCTAATCAAAGACATATTAAAGAAATAAGAAATGCTTTGTCTATAAAGATAAATGTTCATAAAATTGAGAGTTTGCAGATAAAGGAAAAAGAGAAAGTTGAAAAATTGGTTTTTGAACCTATTCCACTGGAAAAAAAGTCACAGTTAGGGGAAAAATTAAAAGAAGGTAAGTTTGTATTTTCTGTGGAAATTAATCCGCCGAAGGGGAGTAATATATCTCGTATTCTTGAAATGGCACGATTTTTTAAAGAAAATGGAGTTGATGTTGTTAATATTCCAGATGGTCCAAGAGCTTCTGCGCGAGTAAGTCCTCTGGCAGTAGCTTATATGATACAGAAAGAAATTGGGATAGAGGCTATTTCTCATTATACTTGTAGAGATAAGAGTTTAATTGGTATGCAATCTGATTTACTTGGTGCAGATGTTCTTGGTATTAGAAATTTATTGATTATAACTGGAGATCCACCAAAGCTGGGAGCATATCCTGATAGTACAGGAGTTTTTGATGTTGATTCTATAGGATTAATAAAGATTGTTTCAAATTTAAATATTGGGCTGGATCTTGCTGGTAATGAATTGAAAAGCCAAACATCTTTTTTGATTGCAGCAGGTTCTAATCCAGCGGCTTTGAATTTTGATGATGAAGTTAATAAAACTATTGAAAAAATAAAAAATGGAGCTGAGCTGTTATTGACTCAACCAGTATTTGATGTTGAACAATTTTTAAGATTTTATGAAAAAATATCGAAATATAATATAAGATTTTTGGTTGGACTTTTACCGCTTTTATCCTATAAACAGGCTGAGTTTATACATAATGAGATTCCTGGGATGTCTGTTCCAGTTGAGATTCGTAATAAGTTATCTGAGGCAAAATCAAAAGAAGATGCTATGGAAATGGGATTTGATTTTACCATTAGTATTTTACATAAGGTGAAAAACCTTGTGAATGGGGCTTATATTATGATGCCTTCTGGAAATCATAAAAAAGCTTTGAAGATTATAAAATCTATTGATGAATAATAGAATTTTTTTTAGAGATATTTTTTTTACAGCTATTTTATTTACATTAGCTCAGCCACCATTTTCTTTTTATGGAATATCTTTTATATTTTTGTTTTTTATTTTGGGTCTGATTTATAATGGCAAATTAGAAAATATGTCATATAAATATACTTTTTTGAATGGTTGGTTTCTTGGTTTTTTTATTTCGGTTTTCACATTGTTTTGGATTTATAAGGTAACTTTTATTGGGGTGTTGCCACTATTTATGGTTGAAGCTGTATTTTATGGGGCTATATTTGTATTGTTTAAACTTTTTTCTGTAAAAAATAAATTATATAATCTTATTTTATTTGTGATATTATGGAATATAATGGATTTTTTAAGAAGTAAAACAGTTTTTGCTTTTCCATGGAATCCTATAGGAGAGATGGTTTATTATTTTATTTCATTTATTCAAATTGCAGATATAGGTGGTATTTGGCTTGTTGGAATTATTTTATCTATTTTTAATATATTGTTTTTTCTTATTTTATTTCATAAAAAATTTAGATTTTTAAATGTTATTATTTTTGTATTATTATTTATAATTGTTGTAGGTTATGGGGAATGGAGATTATCTAATATTAAACTGAAAAAAACTGATTTTAAAATTGCTTTAATACAGGGAAATATTGAGCAGGATTTGAAATGGAATTCTAAATTATATTTAAAAAATTTAAACAAATATATTGAGATGAGTGAATATGCAGCAAAGAATGGAGTGAAATTGATTATCTGGCCGGAGACAGCTGCTACATGTTATTTACGATATAATTCTGTTTTTTTAGGAAGGATTTCTGATTTTGCGAAGAAGAATAAAGTAGTTTTAATTACAGGAAGTCTTGAATATAAGGATAGAAAAAATTACAATTCAGCATTTGGTATTGATTCATTAGGGAGAATTTTTTATACTTATAATAAGATAAAATTAGTTCCGTTTGGAGAGAGGATTCCTTTTTCAGATAAATATCCCATTTTGAATAAAATTGATTTCGGGCAGGGTGATTTTTGGTATGGAAACAATTATACTATGGCTACCTTTGAAGGTTTGAAATTTCCGACTTTTATATGTTATGAAATTATTTTCCCGGATTTTGTTAGAAAATTTGTTAGTTTGGGCGCTGATTTTTTGGTAAATCTTACAAATGATGCCTGGTTTGGTAGATATTCTGCACCGCAGCAGCATGCTTATCTTGTTCCTTTTAGAGCGGTTGAAAATAGAATAGGTATAGCAAGGGTGGCAAATACAGGTATTTCATTTTTTGTTAATCCTTTTGGTGTTATTTATAATTCTTCTGATATTTTTGAGGATAAAATTTTGATTGATAGAGTGTTTATAAAAAGCTGTAATACAGTATATGAACGATATGGTGATTTTTATATTTATTTTTTAATGGTTATTATTGT
Source organism: uncultured bacterium (assembly GCA_964384205.1). Taxonomy (GTDB): domain Bacteria; phylum JAGOEH01; class JAGOEH01; order JAGOEH01; family CAYLKS01; genus CAYLKS01. Next base: position 3,634 of record CAYLKS010000074.1, read on the forward strand.
ATTAATAAAAATCGTTGATATATTTTATAGGAGGAGATAGTGCAATATTTAAGGCCAACTTATATTGAGATAAATCTTTCAAAATTGAAAAATAATATTGCTATTATAAAAAATTATATAGGAAATGAGAAAAAAATAGTTTCAGTTGTAAAAGACAATGCTTATGGTCACGGAATAGTTGAAATTTCTAAGGCTCTTGAAGAAGCAGGTACAGATTTTTTTGCTGTTGCAACAATTGAAGAAGCTCAGGTTTTAAAAGAATCAAGAATAAAAAAAGATATTATAATTTTTGGAGAAAGGCCTGTAAATCAGCTTGAATTATGTATAAAAAATGATTTTATAATTTTTGTTAATGATATTAGAACTGCTGAAATTTATAATAAATTAGCGGAGAAATACAATAAAATAGGTAGGGTTCATATTGAGATTGATACTGGACTTTCCCGATATGGTATAAGATGGGATGAGGCAAGTAATATTATTTTAGAAATATCTAATTTTAAAAATATAAAGATAGAAGGTATTATGAGTCATTTTGCTATGTCTGATGAGCTGGATAAGACATTTGCTAAATTGCAATTATATAGATTTAAAGAGGTATTATCTTGTTTGCAAGGTATTGATATAAAATATAAACATATGTGTAATACAGGTGGTGTGTTGGATATACCAGAGGCTCATTTTAATATGGTTAGAACTGGTATTTTACCTTTGGGAGTATATCCTTCCAAGGTTTGTAATCGTTTGGATGGCATTGAACCTATTATGGAGATAAAAAGTAAATTAGCAGTTGTAAAGAAAATTAAAAAAGGTGATTATGTGGGGTATGGTATGCATTATATTGCAGAAAAGGATCACTTAATAGGGGTTGTTCCAATAGGTTATGGAGATGGTTTCCCGAGAGTTAGAAATAATGGTTATTTTCTGATAAATGGGAAGAAAGCAAAAATTATAGGCGGCAATGCTATGGACGCTACAATGGTTAATCTTGATGGAATTGGGAATGTTAAGCAATGGGATGATGTTATTATATTAGGTAATATGGGAGATAATAAAATAACAATCCATGATTTAGCAGAGCTTAAAGGCACAGTATCTTATGATATTTTTGCAAATTTAAATCATAGGATACCGCGATATTATATAAAGTAGTTATAATAAAGTATTTGCAATAACATTTGTATCTAATTTCGATGTATACCCATTTTTTAGTTTATAGTAGGCAAGGGTGCCCACCATAACAGCATTGTCAGTGCAATATTTTATTTGAGGATAAAAGAAATTTATATTATTTTTAATACATTCTTTTTGAAATTCTTCTCTTAGCATTGAATTTGCAGCTACACCACCGGATAGAGTTATTGTTTTAATATTATATTTTTTAGCTGCTTTGATTGTTTTTGTTACCAATGTATCGACAACTGCTTTTTGAAAACTTGCAGCTATATCTTCTATTTTATAATTTTCATTATTATGTTTTAAATTTTTTATCAAATTTAAAGTAGCGGTTTTTAGTCCACTAAAAGAGAAAAGAAAATTATTTTTTTTTATCATAGGTCTTGGTAGTTTATATTTTTCAGGATTGCCATTTTTTGCTAATTTATCAATTATAGGACCGCCAGGATATCCTAATTGTAAATATTGTGATAATTTATCGAAAGCTTCACCTGCGGCATCATCTACGGTTTGCCCTATTACTTGATAATTATTATGTCCTTTGAATACCACTAATATGGTGTGTCCGCCGGATACTGTAAGGCATATATGTGGAATGGGTAAATTTTTGTTTTCAATAAAATTGGCATATATGTGAGCTTCAATATGGTTTATTCCAATAAATGGTTTTGAATAAATATAAGATAAAGTTTTTGCTGTCATCATTCCTATTAATAGACTTCCACTTAATCCATGAAAAGCAGTAGCAGCAAAAGCATCAATATCTTTTAAATGATAATTAGATTTTTTTATAGCTTCGTCGATTAACTGTATGATTATATTGATGTGATTTCTTGCGGCTATTTCAGGAACAACGCCACCATATTTTTGATGAATTTCTGTTTGAGATGCAGTGATATTTGCTAAAATATTGTGGCCATTTTCAACTAATGCCACAGCAGTATCATCACATGAAGTTTCGAATGCTAATATTTTCATAATGATTCTATAAAATCATCGTTTATTTGGTTTATGAAATTTATTGCTAATTTTAAAGTAGAGTAGTAATCATTTATATCAGCAATTGAATTATGAGAATGTATAGAACGGCTTGGTACTCCAAGCACAATAGTAGGGACGCCGTAGTTACTTATATGAATTTGTTTACCATCAGTACCACCAGATCTTCTTACAGCAATTTGATATTCTATATTTTCTTCTTCTGCAATATTTATAATAGATTTGGCTAATTTGGGATTTACTAACATTGTTGGGTCGTATAATCGAATTTGGCATCCGTTTCCTAAAACACCTTGTAGAGGGGAAGACGGTATACCTGGTATATCATCAGATGGAGCAGCTTCTAATATTAAGGCAATATCTGGTTTAATAAGGTTTGCTACAGTTGTAGCTCCTCTTGCACCAACTTCTTCCTGGACAGTAAAAGCACCATATATATCGTATTTATGCGGTAATTCGGAGAATTCTTTTAAAATTTGGATAAGAATTGCTACCCCTAATCTATCATCAAGTGCTTTTCCCATAAATCTATTTTCGGATAATTGAGTAAATGTTGAATCTGGAACAATAGGGCATCCCGGAGTTATCTGGAAATCATCTTCGACTTCTGCTCTTGAAGTAGCACCAATATCAATAAACATATCCGCAATGCCGAGAGGTTTGTGTTTTTTATCATCTGTAAGAAAATGTTTTGGGATTGAGAGAATCATTCCATTTAATTTATCACCTTTATTATTTTTTATAATTACTCTTTGAGAAAGTAATGTTTGTTCAAACCATCCGCCAATAGGTAAAAATTTTATAAGTCCATCCGGGGTTATTCTTTCTGTGATAAAACCGACTTCATCTATATGGGCAGTGATTAATATTTTTTTTGTATCTTGTTCCATTCCTTTTGATTTAAAAATTATTGAACCTAAATTATCTTTTATAATTTCAAGTTCATAATTCTCTAATTCTTTATATATAATGTCTTTCACTTCATCTTCATATCCAGAAACACCGAATGCGTTGCTAAGTGTTTCAATTAATGATAATTCTTTCATATTTTCGCTCCTTGTTTTTGTATAAGATAAATTATATTAATTTATAAGTCAATAATAAATTTGGATTAGGTATGGAAAAATAAGAGACATGGTACCCCATTGAATTAAAAAAGGTTGTATTTATGATTTGAAAAAAACTAAACCACAAAAAAACGAATAGGAGACCATGACATAACAAACATCTATTTTTAATTTTTTGATATGATATAGAGAGAGGGGATACCTTGTCTATTATATTCCCAAAAAAAGTTTATTTTTTTATTGACAAAATTATAAAAAATATTATGTTAATTAAGTAAATTAATTAAAGGAGGGTAGCATGAAAAACTTTCACAAATTTTTATTTTTGTTATGTTTATGGAATATTTTTTTATTTGCTGATAACAATATTATTCCATATCTACAATCAATGACTCAAAATTCTGTATATATTTGTTGGCAATTCAATGGAGATTCTATTTCTATTGTCAAATTTGGAACCGATAGTCTTAATCTTGACAGCCAGCAAACAGGAAATGTGGAATTGATAAAAAATTCTATTTTATGGCATACTGTAAAATTGGAAAATCTTGCACCCAATACTATTTATTATTACAGATGTATTTCTAATGATACAGCAAAGTCCAATATTTATAGGTTTAGAACATATCCGGAGAATGGTTCCTATGACAATATAAGATTTGTTATTATAGGTGATAATAGAACATATCCTGATAAATTTTATGAGGTTATGACTGCTGCAAAAAATAAAATTTTAGAACTTTATGGAGAAGAAGATTTTTATAATTTTAATTTGGTTTTTAATGTAGGAGATATTGTTACCGATGGCTATTCTATTGATCAATATCCTCGAGAATATTTTGAACCAATTAGAGAATTTTCTCCATATATTCCTTTTATGGTAAGTATTGGAAATCATGAAAATGAAAGTCCATATTATTACAAATTTATGAAATATGAAGATTTCGCAGGTCCAGAAGGAGAACCTTATTATTATTTTAATATTGGTAGATGTGGATTTGTTTCTCTTAATACTAATTATCAATGGAGGAATGAATCTCAACTTGAATGGCTTGACAGTGTTCTTTATAATCTTAATAATGACAATAATATAGATTGGATTTTTGTTTTTAACCATCATCCGGGACATACTGAAACATGGTATGCTGGTTGTACACAATATGTGCAAGAAGGTATTATTCCTATTTTAAATAAATATGATAAAGTGAAATTATATTCTTATGGGCATTCTCATGCTCTTGAATTTGGAATATCTTTAGAATCAAGATACTGGTTGCTTCTTTCTGGTGGTGCTGGTGGTGAACTTGAAACATCTGGATGTTATGACTTCCCTGAATATTATAAATCTTATATAGGTTATGGTTATTCAATTGTTGATGTGAATATTAGGGAAAGAAAAGGATATGTGAAATCTTATACTATAGGTAATGATAACGAAAAACTTGATAATGTGTTAATTGATTCAATTGAAATATTGCTTGATAATGTCAGTAAACCTGCTGCACCAGAAAATCAGGATTATTTAAATTTAAACCTTCCCTATGAAATAAGTCTTGGGAATTATGATAGCAATTTAGATTTATTCGCTTCTCAGATAAAAATTAGATGGAAAGATGGAAATTATAATTATCCAATTGCGGATCTTTACAGAGCTACTGAAAATTATTTTCTTGATTTTCAAAATAATTTGAATGCTGGAGTTGATATTACAAAATTATTAATTGATACAAATTTGATTGTTGAACCAGGCACTTATTATTTTAAAGCAAGATATAGAAATAAAAATTTGGAGTGGTCTGAATGGTCTTCTGAATATAAATTAGAAATAGAAAATACAGGATTTAAACCTCTTGTTGTTAAAAATAAATCTTTAGAATTTTTGGGTACTTCTTCCAGTGAAGCTTATGCTTTTATTGACTCAACAAGTAGAATAGAATTACCTAAAAAACAGATGACAGTTGAGATGTGGGTTAATGTTAAAGATAAAGATAACTATATTGCTTTTGTTGGGAATATTCAAGACAATGGCGATTATGAAAAAGGGTGGTATGTAGGTTTATATAATAAATCTTTTGCTTTTTGCCTGGCATCAGAGGGAGCAGATGATGGAGATGGGAAAATAAGTGTAATAAAAGCTTTTAACCCGAGGCTTGATACGTGGTATCATGTTGCTGCTGTTTATGATGGCAATAAAATGAAAATTTATGTCAATGGTTTATTATATAGAGAAACTGAAGAACAGTCGGGCAATATTTTATATGATGAGAATTCTGTATTTGCTATAGGCGCATATATTGATAATGATGAGTTTCATGCTTTAAATGGGCAATTAGATGAAATAAGGATATGGGATACTGCCTTAGATGAAAACACTATTAAAGCATGGATGCATTCTTATATAACAGAATTACATCCTTATTATAAAAATTTATTACATTACTGGACTTTTGATAATCAAATTAAATACAATATGATTTATGATAATGGAAATAAACCGGTAACCGGTCATTTGATGAATATGTCTATTAAAAATTTAGATATTTCAACTATTCCTTTAGGAGATATTGGTTATACATTAGCTGGTAAAGATTCTGTGACACTTGGAAATAATGGGTTTTGTATGAAAATTAAAGGTACAACAGAAGAAAGTGAAAAGCATTTTTGGGGTGCTTATCAAATTGGTACATTTAAAGATTCTTTAATAAAAGATGATAATAATTTGCCTGATAATATTTATGGTAGATATAATGTTATTTGGGGATTATTTGAATATGGGCATAGAATAAAAATAGGCGATCCTATTTTATTAGACATTGAAATAGATTATAGCTCATTAAATTGCAATGAGGATTCCATTGCTGTTTTAAAAAGAGCAAATGCAAAAGATAAATGGGTTGATGTTTCTGGCACTTTTGTAAGAGATAAGGAGAATAAAAAACTTATATTAAAAGGGCTAACAGATTTTGCTGAGGAATATTGTCTGGCTTTCGGATTACCTTCTACTTCTATAAAGATAAATAATAGTGCAGACTATAGTAGTAGTAAGATTTTGCGATTTTATCCAAATCCTGCTAATGATAAGTTAAATTTAGTTTTGCAAATAGATGGAGATTCAGAAAAGTATTATTTAAAGTTTTATAATGTTTTGGGAGAGGTTATAAATAAAATAAATATTCATAAATTTAATGAGGTAAGTTTAGATATTTCAAATTTTAATAATGGTATTTATTTTTGTAGTCTTTTTAAAAATGATTTGCTTCTTGATACTGTAAAGTTTACAGTTTTAAAATAAAAAAGAAATCATATTCAATAAAAAAAAGGCAGGAAAGTAATATTCCTGCCTTTTTTGTTATATGTTGTATAATTATTAATTATTTTCCTGGACATTCTTTTGCGATTTCAGGATCGACTTTCCCTGCAAATGATTTATCAAATTTTTCAGCAAATTGTGTAGCTAATTTTTGAGCATATTCATTGAATTTATCTTTATTTTTCCATGTATTGATTGGTTTTAAGACTTCCGAAGGAACATTAGGGCAGGTTTTTGGTACCATTACCTTAAAGATAGGATCTTTTTCATATTCTACATTTTTTAAGTCTCCATTAAGAGCTGCTTTTACCATTGCTCTTGTTAAATTTATATCCATTCTGCTACCTTCACCATAAGGACCGCCACTCCAACCGGTATTTACAAGATAAATATCAACTCCGTGTTTTTCCATTTTTTCACCTAAAAGGTCTGTATAATCCTTTGGATTTCTTGGCATAAATGGTTCACCAAAAAATCTTGAGAATGTTGCTTGAGGTTCAACAATACCAGTTTCAGTACCTGCTAATTTTGAAGTATAACCCATCAAAAACCATAGCATTGCTTGAGTCTTTGTTAATTTAGAAATAGGAGGAAGTACCCCATAGGCATCAGCAGTAAGGAAAAGAATAGTTTTGGGATGTCCTGATGTTGATGATGGTTTAATATTTGTTAGATATTTCAAAGGATAAGATGCTCTTGAATTTGGTGTGAATCTATCATCGTCCAGATCAAATCTTCCATCAGGATATACCATTAAATTTTCAACAATAGAACCATGTTCTAAATAATGATCTGGATGAAATGTTGCTTTATATATTTCAGGTTCTTTTTCTGGATTTAAATTAATTAATTTTGCATAACAACCATTTTCAAAATTAGCAATACCATTATCATTCCAGCCGTGTTCATCATCTCCTAAAAGAGCTCTTTCTGGATCTGCTGATAATGTGGTTTTTCCTGTACCGGATAATCCTAAAAGGAGTGCTGAACTTCCATCAGGACCTTCATTTGCAGAACAGTGTAATGGTAATATATTATCTTCTGGAAGGTAATAATTCATTACAGTAAACATTAATTTTTTTATTGAACCCATATATGCAGAACCAAAAACAATACCAACTCTTTTATCAAAATCCATTACAACAGCCATATTTGAGGTTTTACCATTTGGTAATTTTCTTAATCTACCGTCATATTTTGAACTTTCTAATTTATCATAAGGAAGAGATAATAAAGTAAAGGTTTTTTTTGCATATATACTTTTTTCAATATCTTCAGGAACAGGTCTGAACATATTGTCAATAAATAATCCACTTAATGGATTGTCAGTAATTGTCTTTACAGGTAATGCATAAGAGCTATCAGCACCTATTACTCTGTCTAATACATAAAGTTGTTTTTTACCAGATAATCTTTTGATAGCATCTTCAAAAATCATTTCAAATGTATCAGGCTCCAATGATATACAGTTAGGGGATGTCCAATCAATATTTTTTTCGCTTTCTGGTCTTTTCACAATATAAGTATCTTTGGGGCTTCTACCTGTTGATTCTGGTGGTGTCCATGTAGCAAGTGTACCTGTTTTTAATGGAACAGCACATTGTAAATCAACAGCATCCTGTATTAATTTTTTTCTCGATGGATTATTATAGTAGAATTTGTACGTTTTTAAGAAGTTATCAATGATTTCTTTGTGTTTTTGCATAAAGGGTTCCTCCTTCGTTAAAAAATTTCTCAATATATACTATTTTTTATGTGATGTCAATAGTTTTTTGTATATATGAGT
>CAYLKS010000075.1:0-11813 GCA_964384205.1 uncultured bacterium
ACAATCCATCTACAATAAAATTATCATATGGCAACACCGTCAAATTATAAACTGTCGGCTTTTTGTCTAAAACCTCGTATCGTTCTATCTTGACAGCTCTTAATTGGTCATCAAAAACAAAAACATCTTTAAACTTGACCAACTCTTTTGCTTCAGTAAAATAATGTGTTTTTTTACAGGGCTCGTCAGAGTTTTTAAAGAAAACCCAATGATTATCTGTGATTAAAATCTCTTTTCCGCTTGATAAATAAAGTTTATAGATTTTATCTACATATTCTGATGGGGCGTGTTTGTGTTTTTTTACTACCGTTCCTTTTGTTTTCCACCCACAAGGACTAACACAATATACCTTCTCTCCCTCTTTTATTTCCTCAATGCTCTTCCATTCATTTGATGCAGTTAAAACCTTAACACCCTTCGGAAAACATCCTCCGCCCTTATATCTCACCTCTGCATTAGGAAAGAGCTTTAAAAATTGTTTTCTATCCATTATTTTTTACCTCCGCCTACCACTGTTTTTGAAGTAATCCATCTTGCGGACTCTGAACAATAAAGATAAACTTTCTTTATTTTCTTATTTTCAAACATCTTGTTACTACATTTTAAATAAGTTCCACTCTGGCCTTGTTTTTTTGTTGGATAATTTTCCTCTGGATAGAATCTTTCTCCATTCTCCGTTTCTACCTCTATAAATAACTCTTCTCTAATCACATAATTCTTATATATTCCCACCAAAATACTTATCTCTTCCCATTTAACAGAAAATGGCAATTCCAAAACCAACATAAGCTGTTTGTTGCTAAAAGCACGAGATGCGTCATTGTTTTTCTTAACATACCAATACATTCCGCTTTCACTATTGCTATCTATAACCGTCTTTGCGTTCCTATCTCCAACAGGAACCGGGGCGTATCCTTGTTCTCCCAATATGGTCTGTAAAACCGCATCGTGCGTATATTTTCCTGTTTTGGGGGTATAATATGTAGTTCTCACATATGGCACTCCGTCTACCACATCACAAACATCCGTAGCTTCCCCAATAAGAGCAACATTATTTTTTTGTGATAATCTGCCTACTACCATCACAGCAGCAAACAACTGCTCCTCACCTATACTATGATTAAACCCAGACAACATATATGTAGAATAATCTGGAATAACTACTCCCCCATAAGCGTCCTCTGAAACTATTTTATTATAAGAATGCAAAATAGGCAACACATAATATGGTCTCAATTTTTTATATTCCCCACGCAACTTTTCTTTATTATCTACATATAGAACATAAGAAGGGTCTACCTGTTTGTATATTTCAGACAAAACATCCATATAAGAGTCTGTATCTGTCTTGTTAAACCAAACCTCGTTTATAGATACATCGGTAGGCTGTATTGTTCCATATTTATATTTGATATATGCCTTATGAGAAGGAATGTGCAAATATTGTAATTTTACTTGACATTCGTCATCAGCAAAAAACTTTATAAATCCAATGTTTCTTCTCTCTGATACGTCTACATTCGACATATCTATTGTTATTCTATTCCACTCATTAGCAACCAAATTAGCGGTAGTAGATGCGACAAAAACAGCATCCCCTGTTAGCAAACCAACATCTAAAGTAACGTCTCTATCTGGTTTTGCCATAATAGAAACCTCTCTATAAGCTGAAAAGTCTAAATTGCTATTAACCGAACCGTATCTTTTCATTGCCCATTTTTCTGTTCCCTGAAAATCTACTACTACCGAGCGAGTCTCAAAATACTTGTCTTCAAAATCCACACTCAAAACAGTGTTTTCTGAAGAAGTCATAAAGAAAACAGAAATAAACGGATCTATCGTTACTTCCACAGAGGGAAAAGATGTGTCTGTTTGAACAACACCATTTGAAATCCTATAATCGCTAAAATCTTGCCCGTCTACCTTAAATTCTAATACCTCTTTAATATTCTTATACTTTGTATAAAAATTAAACCCATCTTTTGTAACTATCTCTTCCTCATAAACATCTTCCAAGTTTTCTGTGCCAAACCCTAAATTTTGAGCCAATTGCTCTGTTATTCCGTCAACAGTGTTTGTTCCTGCCTCAAAAAATGTATATGTAGCCTTTACCGGTTCAACGTCTTTTCTGTATGAAATAGTTATAAAATGATTCTTTATTGTCTCGTTATCTGGTGGAATTGCTGCGTTCAATATCAATTTTCTATTCTCATAATCCATGCTATAATCAACAGTCTCTACCAATTCTACTGTTTTTTCTATCCAAACCATCTCCCCATCTACGCCATTTACACAGGAATATGTTTCTTTTTCCATATATGTCCATTTTACTTTTACACTCGATGACAAATTTACATCTCCATATAACTCAATGGTTTTTCTATCTGCAATGTCATTCATATCTACAACTTGTTCTATCCACTCTGGATCCAAATAAGGATTTGATGACAAATAAACCTCTCCTCTGTAAAAATCTACCGTATATTCTCCTTTACTAAGTAATTTATCTTTTACATATATTTGTGGCTGGGGCAACATTGCCCATCCGGTATGAGAGGATTTAAACTTAATTCCATCTATTGTTCTTAAATTTTCAGTAATAGTTATTTTATTTGGACAAAAATGCAAATCTTCATTTAATTTTTGAGAAAACCGAGACAATTTATCCAAAGCAATAACAGAAATCTTATCGTTATCTGTTTCTACTGATTTTATATATCCAATATATTCTACAAACTCTTGCTCTTGATTTTCTCCTACCAAAAAACTCTTAATAATTATCTTGTTTCCATAAAAAAGCGGAGTATCAGTATTTGTATAGGGACAAAGCAGATTATTGTATGCAAAACTTATATCTGCCTGTTTTGACGAAAGTTCTGTACTATAATTATAAGACACGCCACTCAAAAATTCAGTTAAATCATACTCTTTTCCACTGATATCATAAACCAAACACTGTGTTCTTATTTTCAATAATTTCTGATTTAACTTTACAGCAATATCTGTATATTCTGATTTAGTTTCATACTCACAAATTAATTTGTATTCTGTTGTTTCTGGTTTGGTGTGAATAACAATATCTTTCTCTCCAACTATGTATATTTCCTCACCCTCAACGTCCAATATTCTAAAGTTCTTGTTAGATACTCCATCTGTAAATAAAACGTGGAGAGATGTCCATGTTTCGTTTCTATTTCTCTGCTTTGCTGTCAAAATAAGCCGATTGTTATCAAAATCCTTATCTATTTTGGTTATCTCAAAATAAGTATCGTCCTCTATAATAGTAAAATTGCTGTTCTGTTCGTCTGTGCCAAAATCATCATATACCTTTGCATTGCAAATATAACTATCAAACAAAAGAAAATCAAAGTCTTTATCAAATTGCAACGAATATTTAAAAACATTTTTGCCATTATTCGTTCCAATCTTTGTCATTGAAACATCAAACTCCGAAAAAACAGAAGAATTACCGCTATCTTTTACCACAAAATCTATCTTACATTCCTCACAACTGCTCTCTGCAACAACCTCAAATAAGGGGTATTGAGAATAAATACTGCCGGATGGAATAATATTTGTTATTTGTGGCGGGCTACCTATTTCTGTTGTAGATATGTCATCTGTCATGCCCGTATCTATGTTGTCGTTTATGTTCTGTATTGGTGTATTTATCAACATATCGCCATCGTTTGTGCCATCAGAAATTACATTAGAAACATTGTCAAAAATATTAACTGATGGTATATTTATTAAAGCATTTTGAATGTCATCTGTCATCGTGGAATCAATATTATCAGAAAAATCATAAATTGGGGCAGGCAAAACAGAATTACAAATATTATCTGCAAAAGAAGACAAAGAATCATTTTTTTGCAAAATAACAACGTTCAACGAATGGTTATTTGCCTCATCACTACAAACATGATTAATGCTGTCTTGTAATTCTATCTCTATTTCTGCCATATTATTCTACCGTAAAGTGATATGTTACCTTTAAATTGTTGTTTGGATCTACTGTTACTGAATCATTTAATACTGCTCTCGTTAAATACTTTCCATTGCCCAATTTTAATCCCACTTCCCATATATCATATGTTACATCAAAATAAGTAAATGTGTGGCTACAAAGCACCCCAAAATCCCCCTCTTCCTCCTTGCTACAACTTTCTTCTCTCAATACACTTTTTAATGTGGGGCTATCACTTGCGGATCCTGCGGAGTTGTCTGTTCCTATTCCTATTCGCGAAATACCACTAACACCAGACGCAACAAAATCTGTCTTGTGAACATCAAAGGTATAATTGTGAACAACTCGCCTTTGTCTTAGTTTTTCTTGTCTGTCGTAAACTTCTACCTCAATCCAACCCTTCATTATACACCTCCAGGATAAAAATACATTATAACTTTCAAGTTTTTGGTTTGATCCACCACTATGTAAGGAAATGTTATTCTGTTTTTTAATGTCCAACCTTGAGCGTGTGTATCCGTAGAAACGCCAGCCTCACAGATGTGAACCTCCTCTGTAAAATCTGTAAACAATGTTTCTATTTCTCTGCGTTGTTCTGCAGCTTTCCACTCATTTCTATTTGCCCCTTGGCTTCTATATTGCTCAGTCAAAGATGTTTGTGTTTCCTCTGGTGCGGTCCCGTTTGTGCCTATGTGAACAAAGGGAGAAGACCATATACCCCACCAACTATTCCATCCCAATAGATTATATCTTATATGTTTTTTCATGTTGTTTAAAACCAAATTGTGACTTTTGCGTTCATCCACGACCTTACCAGTATCCTTGTCTATAACCTGTATTACAACCTCTGCCCCCGCAAATTTTATTTTATCTTTCATGCCTACGCCTCCTTTACAGACAAAACGGTTTGATATTTTTGTTCCCATTCTTGGTTTGATTTTATATTTGTCATATCACTTTCTATTCCATACACATAAAATGCAAACCCCTCGTTTAAGGGTGTTCTCACATAAATCTGTTTGCTTTTCATGTTTTTTGCTATTTCAAACTCGCTTCTCGGCAACCAATTCCAACTTAATGTAAAATCCTTTTTAACTATTCCTTGTTTCAAATATTGACGAACAAATGTTATGTCTGTGTCCTCTCCCTTTATATTATACCTAAAAACACTAAAACCTGTCAAGCAATTTTTTAATTCTTTGTCTGTCAAAATTACAAAATTGTCCAAATACAAAGAAGAATTGTCACCGTAGAACTCAAAAACCAATGGGCATTTAATATTAAATTTAACTGCTTCATTTTCAAACCCTTTGTCTTTATATTTTTTATGATAAAAAATCTTACCAGTATTTTTGTCATAAACCTTAAAGGAAACCTCTCCCTCGGCCGCTATGTCCATACAAATCACAATTTGCTCCGTTTCTACGTCCCATTCCGTATAAAATCTACCACCATTGTCAAAGTTAACAAACTGAACTGTTGGTTTTGTAAAATAACTGCTCACAAAACAATCCGAAAGAACCAAATTTTCATATTGCCAACTGTCTGCTATACCATCGCTGTTTGTGTCTTTTTCAAAAGAAAAATTCGTATTAACCGGGGTTGCAACTATCCACTTTACAGGATAGGGTTCTCCATATCTTTGGTTGCCATAAATTCTCGTTTTTTCCTCAAACTCCGACAAAAACAAATTTTTATACTCGTCCATCCACCCCATGTTTTCTTCAAAATAATACATATATAGAAATTTTAAATCGTCTTCTTTTATTCCTATATTTTCATGAGATTTAACAGACCATATGTCCCACGAACGATAAGAATCTCCAGCTCCAAGATTCTCATACAAAGAGCTTAAAAACAAATTTAATTGACTTTCTACAAAACCTACTGTCTGTTCAATTTCCACATTTCTTATTCCCGCCGTTGTAAATGGAAACACTCCACCATATTTTTTATCATTCTCATCAATATAAATCACTGCTCTATATTCATAATCAGTAACCTCATCTAATCCTGTTATTGTTTGAAAAACATAAGCAGGTTGGGTAAAATCTGTTATTGTTTGAACCGAGGTAGAAATAACGTTGGCTGGGCTGTCTTTTCTCCAATATTCAAAATAAACATTTACAGAGCTATTATTTTCTACGGATATTATTCTGCCAACCAAATCTACTGAATATTTTGCCTTGTTTCTGGTCCTACAGGTCTCTATGCTCAATGCAGAATCTACAAAGGAGGACATTTCCATATAAAAACCACTTGGCACAACCAACGACTCTCCTATGTTTAACGCTGTAAATCCGTAAGCACCTACAAACTCATCAACATATAAATGCGTCCAACCCATTTACGAATCCTTTCTTGTGTAAGTATAAAATATTCGGTTAGAATTAGGTAAAGAAGATACTATTTGTGGGAGTCTAACTTTAAAATCGGTGATTTGCTGTTCTGTTTCCAATGTTTGAGAGCTAAAATCAAATTTTCGCATAAACAAATAATCATAAGGAGAAGGTTTAACATACGTAATGTAAAGATTGCTCTCTCCATCTTTTGCCATATCATAGTCGCCAAAAATAATTGGCTGATCTCCCGCGCTTACAGTATCAACAACAGTATCTATTTTTGTAAGAGTAGAAGAATCAAACTCAAATTTATACAAATTTACTTTATATTTTCCGTCATCTGGGTCTTTCTCATGTGCTATAAAATAAGAAAGATTGTTTGAAACCTTAATCACCTTAAACCAAGACTGTATTCTGTCATCATCATAACTTCCAAGATTCACAAGCGCCAAACTATTTAACTCTTTCAGATAAAAAAACCAATATCCGTTTACTCCATTTGCCGACCACAAACACAAATCTTCGTCATACGAATGCAATATACCATTATAACCAATGCCGTTGTTTGCTTCTTCGCTCGCAGTGCCGTCATCAAAAAGAATGCGGGTCCTTGCATACCCCTGATAACTATACTTTGAAATTAACCCCACATCTCCATTGTCTAAAAAACACAATCCCCCTATTGTGATGTGTTCTGAATCACTATAGCAACCAAAATCTAAAACCTCGCTGTTGCCATCGCCCCAAAAAATTCTACTATACCAATGGCAATCTAACTGCGAATTTCCCCACCAATCCGCAACAACACAGATTTCTCCGTTTTTCTTGCCAATATACAATGCATCCCTTTTGTCTACAGTTACATCTGCCAAAGAGTGTGTTACTATGTGTTGCCAAGATTGTCCACCATCGTAGGATCGCTTTATTTCTAACTCGTCATTTAAGTTTCTAAAAGCACAATACAAAACATTATTGCTGTCTAAAAACAATCGCTTCCCATAACTCCACTCTGTTCCTGTCGAGTTGTTATATGCATCCACATCTATTAGGTGTGCCATACAATTACCCCCCCTTTGGTATTACACTCTGCTTACTGTTATCCAGAATTTAATGTTAATACCAGTGTTTTCATCTACATTTTTATCTGAAAATGCAACCCTGTTTAACATTGCGTCATCGCTAGAAAACGCTCCAGCCTCTCTTATCACCTGCGAAGAAAAAAATAAAAATGTTCTCTCCAAAACTGCCTTATAATCTGACTCATAAGATGTGGTAGCTTGCAATCTTGACAACTCACTCTCCAGTGTCGTATCTCCCTCTGATGGTGCTGTGTTCCCAGATCCAATAGCGATATAGTCAAAGTAAGCGGTGGACACTCCATTGAGTAGTTTTGCTAATCTCTCTAACCCAGTATTAACTATCATGTTTTCTTTAATTTCCTTTTCTTTTGTTTCTCCTGTCTTTACGTCAAAAGTGGTTATCTCCCAAATACCTTTAACTCCCATTTTTTCTTTTTTTTTCATTTTTCTTACCTCCTTAAAACAATTTCATTTGTAATTTTGCTATTACACCCCTTCCTAACCTATCATAATCTATATCCATAGATGTAATTAATGCTGGTTGCAAATAAAAATCGTGCCTTTTTATAACGATAGGCAGGTTAAATATTTTTTTCAAATAATTATATTGATTTGCTGTCAAATAACCCCAAGCGGCAGTAGATTTCTTTGTGTATGTCCTCCTGTCTATTATCAGATATGTTGCTTCTTTTTTGAAATTATTATTTACCTCCACAACGGGTTCCTGATAATCAAACTTAAATTTTGTTGGATTAGGCAAAACATTGCTTCTTTCCTTTAACATAGCAATACAATGCAAATAAAACTCCCCATTTCCAGAAAACTTTAAAACTACCTCCTCGTTTTCATCTTTCACACAATTTATCTCTATTATTCTCCAATTATTTTCTGTCGGAGAAAAACAATAGTGATATTTCTGAATCCCATTACTTAAAACATCAAAAGAAATGTTTCCTGTAATATGCCTATAATCCATCAAAATCTTGATGGCCTTTTGTCCGCTTACTGTCGTTTTTAAATACCCATCTGTCAAAGAACAACGCAAAATGTTATCTCTCTCGTCCTCGTTTAATATTTCCGTTTCTCCGTTGTAAATCTCAAAATCATCAGAAATATCAAATTTCACAGTCCTAAATAATGCAAAATTGTCATTTACAGGAACGGAGATTAACCAATTTTTATATTCTCCTTTGTTTCTTTCCTTAAAATCCTCTAAAACACCCCAAAACTCGCTATCTTCCCTTAAAAACAAATTGAAATATTTATCCTCAACCCCCACACTCTCAAACAAACTCTGAACAAACAACAAATTACAATTATCAGAACAAGAAATATTCTCATCAAAAGAAGATTTAAATTCGCTCTTTATCTCCTCGCTCACCCCTACTTGTTCTTCTATTTCTACATATATTGTCGCCATACAATTACCTTACTCCTATATTTATATTATACCACAAACATATATCATTTGTCAAGTTAAAAAACATATCCTTTTGGCAAAACTGCTCTGGTTATATTTCTAACATAAGATTTTTTAAATGCCTCCTGTGTTGCCTTTGAAACCTCCGATGCTATCTTATCCGCAACATCTGCCCCCTCTCCTTGTATTTTATCAATATTAACATTTATATTTGCGTTAAAATAATAAGATTGTGGCAAAGCATATAATTTGGACAAAGAGGGAACTTGCACGCCCAAATTCAATGCCTGCTTGCCAGCCACTTCTTTTGGTGTTTCCTGAATTATAGTTCTTTTCTTCCCAAACAATCCACCCAGCAATAAGCTGGTTAATCCCAACAACGGATGTCCTGCCATTGTAAATAAGCTAGAAAATCCGCCAGTAAGACTTCCCCATAATCCTCCACCAGAACCAGCCATTGCCCCAGAAAGAAAAGAACCCAATCCTTGTTTGAATGTCATCCCGCCAAAAAATCCAGTGGGTGCTGTCGCAGCAGGCAAACCCACACCACCAGCAACCCCACCTTTTATTGCTCGTGACATAGAAGAAACCTCTCCTTTAACAGTATCTGCAAAATATTTTGATCCCTCTCTATGTGCTTCTAAAATATTTCTATATGTTATCTGTGAACCATCAATAAACGCCTTATCTATGGCTGCCGGGTTGCCCTTTAATCCTGTCGCCAATTTTCCAAAATTACTCCCAATACCCGTCATAGCAAATAATTGATTTTTAAGATTTTCAGAAATAGCACTTGCCAAAGATTTTCTAATGTTATCAATGAAACTATCAAAAATATCAGACGCTTCCTTTTCTCCCAATATAAAATCACTAAATGCAGATTTAAACATATCTCCAAGCTCTGCTGCTGATGCGTTAATATCATCTATCATTTGCTTTTGTATTTTTAACGCTTGCGTTTCGATTTCGTATCCATCTACTCCCCTTGCTTTCATTATTTCATATCTTTGTATCTCCAACTGCAATGCGTCTGCTCCATATGCTTTCATTTGTTCTAACAGCATATTTTCTTTCTCTGCCAAAATATTTGCTCTGTTTTTTGCCTCTACAGATGTTATTTGAATTTCAAGCTGTTCTTTTAGTTTTTTCAAGTCTTTATCATTTTCAACATTAAATAACTTGATATAATTCAACTTTTCTTTCAATATTTGCAACTCTGACCTTCTGTTCTCTTTCCCTGCGTTTTCTATTTCGTTTAAATTTTGTTTTAATTTTAATATTCCCTCCGAAATAGACAACTTCAATTTTTCCAACTCTAACGAATCTTTCTTTTTCCTTAACTCATCATCAAGAACAACATTCTCTTTATTTAAAAAATCCAACAATTTATTAACGGTAACTATCCTCTCTTGGTTCTGCAACAGCGATTTCTTTTCTATCGCCAACAAACCCCGCTTCGCCTCCTCTGCTGTAATAATATTCGTTGTTTCTTCCTTTGTAAGTGCATTCACTTTGGCCTTTGCCTGCAATTCTGCATTAGACTTGTCCTTGGATTGCTTTTCCAAATTTAAAATCTTTTCCTTCATTTTTTTAAGTAAATCCAGCGTTGCCATTTGTTTTTTATATTCCATATTCGTGCTACTAACATATTTTGCTAACAATTTAATATCATCTACTGCCAACTGCTGTTGATTAGATAATTTTTCATAAATAGATGCAAGTTTCTCATATTCTTTACCTGTGCCTTTAAATTTCAGTCCGCTCACAGCAAACTCTGGCGTCATATTGCCCAAAGTATCTGCAACTATCGCCATCTGGTCCTGTAGCGTTTTTGCTAAAATTTTTGTCATCCCAAGTATTTCGGTTTTTAATTTATTAGTCGTCTGCTTGTGAATTGTGTCTGCCATATTAGCAGTCGCCTGCGGTATTCTATCCTCTATTATTTTTGCCAGAGCATCCATACTTGTAACATCTTTATCTATTTCTATTCCCGCCTGCCTCATTTTCTCAACAAAAACAGAAACAAGATTTGGTTCTAATTTCTTTGCCAACGAGGGCTCTTTTTTAAAGAAATCTGCCAATCTGCGACTCTCTTTCCATATTTGCAATTGTGCGTTTACTATACCATATTGTCTGTTTAATTTAGAGTTTGACTTCTCAATAAGTGCTAATTGTTCTTTATATTTAGCGTTAATTGGGTCCAAAAAATTAGCAATGCCAGCAAGCATCTTTGTCATAACGCTGACACTGCCCTTCATTAGTCCAGTGCCTCCAATAGCATCAACCACATTTTTCCATGCTCCAGACAGCCCCCGTAACCTATTTGCCAAAGCGTCTGTAAGAATTGCTACCGACCTATCCGCTTTACCAACACCAAGTAACGCATCCAAATGAGCCTTCAATGCCTCATTATAATTTCCCATAAATGCCATCAACTCAGTCATTCTTCTCTTTCCTGCCAAAGCCTGTCCCAAATTTATTTTCTGTGCCTCCGTCAATGTATTCCATTTTAATGCAATTTCTGTCAAAACTTGACCAAGATTTCTCATTCTATATGTAGCAACCTCGCTCGCCTTTCCTTCTTCATCTAAAAAGACAGGAACCTTTGCAATTTCCTGGATAGTTTCTGCCGCCGATGTTCCCATCCGCGCAAAAATAGTTCTCCACGCCTTACCTATTGTAGCTCCCTTGCTACGAGTAACTGCGTGTGTTGCTGTTATAATCCCAATCATCTCCTCAAAAGAAATATTAAACTGCTTGGCCACTGGAGCCACATTTCTCATCGCCTCAACCAATACTCCTGCCGTTACTGCATGATTTAACATTGCGTTTGTTAAACTGTCAACCACATTAGATGTGCTTTCTGCAGAATAACTAAATGCCTTCATTATTGATGTCAAATCCTCAACCGACTGTGTCATCGTCCTTCCTGTAATAAGGGAAAGTTTTACAGTAGTTTGCATTAATGGTATGATTTCCGCATAATTTCTACCTTGTTGTGCCCA
>CAYLKS010000076.1:0-11673 GCA_964384205.1 uncultured bacterium
TTTCCACAACAAACTGGATGTAAAGATTGTATAAGGAGCTCAAAGACTATATCAGGATAAGAGGATATTTTCAGTCTGAACAAAGTGCAGACAAATTTCTATATTTGTTTTTTAGTGAAAAGAATGAGAAATATTTATCAAGAAAGTTTCGGTATTTTGAATATTGATAGAGGCGTTTAGACAATGAAAAAAAATGGGAGTGACACAATTTACTTGGCATTATCAGAAATATTGTGAATATAAAATTATAAGAAAAAGAGCCACTGATAGAGTTAATGATAAAGCTAATGGAAATATAGAAGAATTAGAAGAAAATGACGGTAAGATTAAGATAACTGCACAGATTTTTACACACAATTTAGAACTTAAAAATTGTAATAGATAAGATTTAAGTATTTATAATTTTTTCTATTAATTCTAATGTTTGTTTATATGTGTTATCCCAGGTAAATTTGCCTGCCCATTCAATTGAATTTTTAACTAATTTTTTATAATTATCTTTATTTTTAAAAATTTCTAATATTAAATCGCCTAATTTATTATAATCTCCATATGGGAATAAGTATCCATTATACCCATCTTTGACAGAATCACGAAGTCCTTCAACATCCGAAGAAATAGAGGGTGTACCACATGCATTGGCTTCAAGATTAGTAAGTCCCCATCCTTCTTTTAGAGATGGATTTATTATAACATGAGATTTCCTCATCCATTCTACTTTTTCTTCGGTAGATACAAATCCTGTAAATTTTACATTATTTTCAAGCTTTAATTCATTGACTTTTTTCTTTAAAATAGGTACATAATCTCCAGAGCCCACAAT
This sequence comes from uncultured bacterium, assembly GCA_964384205.1. GTDB lineage: Bacteria > JAGOEH01 > JAGOEH01 > JAGOEH01 > CAYLKS01 > CAYLKS01. Next base: position 824 of record CAYLKS010000076.1, read on the forward strand.
AACGAATCTGATCTCTGGAATAATTTTTTTTATTTTATTTATTGCGTAAAATATAATTTCAATACTTTTATATTTTTTTATTCTTCCTACATATAATAAAGTAGGCTGGGTAAATTTTCTTATGTTTTCATCAAAAGTATAAATATGATGGGCTACACCATTATAAATAACATGAATTTTATCTGATGGGAACCCTTTTTTCAATAGATCGTTTTTTGTGCTTTCTGATACAACTTCAAAATGAGTATTTTTATAAAAGTTTAATAAAATATTTTCCATAAAATATACATAAGAGGCAAATAAAGGATTAGTTTCTTTAAAAACAGATGTACCAAAAAAATGATGAGCAAAAACTAACATTTTATTTTTTATAAATAATGGAGAGGCAAGAGGTATTTTATTTATATCTTCAATAAAAATATCAAAAAATTCATTTTTGATAATATTTTTAATAACAAAAGGCGCTACAAAATTAAAATTTTGTCTATTTCCTGTACGTATAATTCTCACGTTATCCTTAATCTCTTCTTTTTTGGCGCCATTAAAATGTGAAACCACAAGTGTTACTCTATGACCATCTTTTATTAACCTCGATACAATTTCCATTAAATGAACTTCTGCTCCGCCTGCCATTGGATTTGAAATATCCATCCAATTGCTAATTAATATATTGTAAGCCATTTATTTTCTCTCTTTTAAGATTTTATCTATATCTGCTTTTAACATAATATTAATAAGCTCATCAAAAGTAATTTTTGCCTTCCATCCTAATTTCTTTTTTGCTTTGGCTGGATTACCAACAAGATTTTCAACATCAGCTGGCCTATAGTATTTATCAAACACTTCTACTAATACTTTCTTGCTTTTTTTATCTATACCTTTTTCTTCAATTCCCTTACCTTTCCACACAATATCTATTCCGATAAGTTTAAATGCCTTTTCAATGAACTCTCTTACACTATGGGCGACACCAGTAGCTAAGACATAGTCATCGGGTGATTCTTGCTGGAGCATTAACCACATTCCTGCTACATATTCCTTTGCATATCCCCAATCTCTTTTTGCATTTAAATTTCCAATATAAAACTTATCTATTAATCCTAATTTTATTTTAGCAACACTGGTTGTGATTTTTCTTGTTACGAAGTCAAGTCCTCTTAAAGGAGATTCATGATTGAATAATATTCCAGAACAATTGAACATATTATATGATTCTCTATAATTTATTGTAGCCCAATGAGCAAATAATTTGGATATACCATAAGGACTTCGTGGATAAAAAGGAGTTTGCTCATCTTGAGGAGAGCTAATCGCTTTCCCAAACATTTCACTTGTTGAAGCTTGATAAAATTTTATGTTTTTTCCTATAGTCCTTATTGCCTCTAATAACCTCAAGACTCCCATAGCATTGATGTCTGAGGTGAGAATAGGTTGTTCAAAAGATGCGCCAACAAAACTTTGAGCAGCAAGATTGTAAATTTCATCAGGTTTTATTTTTTCTATAGTCCTGTATATATTCGTGAGTTCTATCAAATCCATGTATACAATTTCAATTTCATTTTCAATACCTAATTCTTTTAATCTCCAGAAAGTACTTTCCCCACTCCTTCTATCCGCTCCATATACTTTATAACCTTTTTCTAAAAGAAATTGAGCAAGATATGCCCCGTCTTGTCCTCTTATTCCAGTAATTAGAGCTGTTTTCATTTTTTTATTATCTGTTCTCCTTCTATAAATTCTTTTAATTTATTAAGCACTTCTTCAACATGGCCTTTAACTTTTACCTTACGCCATTCATGACAAATTTCAAAGTCTGGATTAATTAGAAAAGTACTTCTTTCAACTCCATAATATTCTTTTCCATACATTTTTTTTAATTTCCATACATCATATTTTTGGATAACTTTTTTTTCTGGATCACTTAATAATAAAATTTTAAGATCATGCTTTTTTATAAAATTTTGATGTGATTTACATGAATCAGGACTTATTCCAATAACTACAGCATTGAGCTTGTTAAATTTTTCTAAAAATTTAGTAAAAGTAATTGCTTCAGTAGTGCAACCGCTTGTATTATCTTTGGGATAGAAATAAAGAACTATCCATTTCCCTTTTAATGAGCTTAAACATATTTCTTCTTCATTTGCATTTTTCAAACAAAAATCTATAGCGGATTGTTTTACTTCTTGTCCCATATCATTCTCTCTTTTATTAACTTAATTTAATTATTTTTTTACTTATATTTTGCTTATCAAAACTAAGCTGTAAAAAATATATGCCATTTTCAAAATTTTGAATATCTATAAGTATTTTTCTTTTAAATGAAGTTTTTACTTTTAACTGTCCTAAAATATTATATATTTTTAATTCTATAAGCGCATCGCTCAAAGAGAAGATATTTAATTTATTTGATGCAGGGTTGGGATAAATTTTGAAATGATTTTTAAGAAGCTTATTATTTTGTTTTTTTGTTTTTGTATTTTTCCCCGGGAAAAAATATTCCAGAATATATTTTATAGTTTCTTTCCAATTACCCCATGAATGCCCTTGATTTACTTCCAAATATTTATATTGAATCGCGTTTTTGTTTAGAATATTTATCATTTTCAAAGCGGCATCTTTTGTGTCACCTATAGTACCGGTTGTTATATATATTTTAATTTCATTATTTTTGAAATTATCATATAAACTATAAATTTGTGGATTATAATGAAAAGCAGGAGATTGAATACCAATTAAATTAAATTTATCATAAGCTTTTACTCCAAAAAAAGCAGAATTTAGTCCGCCCATGGATGTTCCTAATACCGCTCTTGAATATTTTGAGGAATCTGTTTTGTATAAAGAATCAATATGAGGTATTAATTCAGATTTTACAAATTTTAAAAAATTATTATTTAGATTATATTGTTCCATTCTTTGATTTTGCTCTGACTCAGGATTGACAGGGGAAATAAAAATAGCAATGAGAGGCTTTATTTTTTTGTCAAAAATTAAATTATCAAGAACATTTATCATACATCCTAATCTATCATTGGAATATTCTTGTCCATCAGTAACATAAATAGTAGGCAGATTTGTCAAATTTTGATAATCATATGGCAGATATACAGCATATTCAACATTATATCCTAAATAATTGCTGAAAAATTTTTCCCATTTAAAAAAGGTGCCATGATTTATATTATTTCTTTTGATTGTTTCTTCTGGAAAAACATAATCTGGCATTCGAAGTTCTGAGTTTGGGCCAAAACCACTATATTGAATATAAGGATTATCAGGGTCTAAGATCCAGTTATTTCCGTTAATTATTATTTTATAATCAAGTCTTGCATCTTTTGGAAAAGTTGTTCTCCATATCCAGATTCCAGAATTTTCGATTTGTTCTGCTTTTGAGGTATTATTATTTGGATTCCAATTATTAAAATCACCTATAAAAAGTACACTATTGGCATCTTTATTTTTATAAATAAAAGCAACATTTGTATCTTGTCTATAGGGAATACAAACATTTTCTTTTAAGTTATTCCAGAATATGTCTATAATAGAATCATTATTTGTTTGTGCTATATTGTATAATGAATCTATAAAATCATCGAAACTATTATATGTTTGAGCAAAAACTATATTTGAATAAAGAAAAATAAATATAATAAAATTCCTCATCACATCGTATATAAATAAAATAAAAGTTAAAAGTCAAATATAAAATTTTAATAATTAAGTTTGAGATTTTTTTACTTTTTGTAGTTCTTCCTCAATTTGTTTCAAATAAGCAGTGAGTCTTTCAATGGATTTTTCAATTCTAATTTTTTCTTTTTCTAATTTTTCAACAGGATCATCTAAATTTCGAGTTTTCATCTGATGTTTAATTTTTTCTATTGGAACTTTTTTTAATAATTTTTGAGCTACGCTTTCACGTTTAATTGGATCTGAGATGCCAGCTACTATTTTCATTTTTTCTATACCTAATTTATTATCAAGTTCAAAAGCTTTTGCTTTCATTGATAATTCTGCAACTCTTTTAGGGAAATTGATTATTCTATCAAGATAATCTTCGAATCTTAACCCATTTTTTTTACAGATATTTTGAGCTTTTATTAATAATTCACCAAGCCCTTTCATTAATTCCCCACTTGGTTCTATATATTTTGTTAAGATGATATTAGTGACTTCTTTTAACTCCGGTATATCTTCAAAACCAGGTTTGTAATATCCTAATTCTTCTGCTTTCTCTAATAGTTGATAAAAAATAAAATAAAATTCTGAATTATGGGCACGTCTATATTTTTTTATAGGTGAATCATCCATTGAAAATTGTACATGATGTGCAAATTCATGTATCGCAGTATATATTAACTCATTTTCATTATTAAAATTTTTATTATGTAAAATTATTTCCATGCTTTCTGGTTTATATAACCCATTAACTTTTCTGCTAATTTTACCAGAAAAAATAACTTTAAATTCAGGTACATCATCTTTTATATCTAAAAGCATTGCTTTAACTTGATCCTGGTTCATTTATTTATATCTCCTTTCTTGACATTTATCTCATAGAAATTTTGCCATTTATTTAATCGAATAGCTGTATCTTTAATTATTGAATCACTTTTATTAACATTTTTAAGGATAAATTTTAAATTAGTTAAACTATCGTCATATCTATAAAATTTTATAATTTTATATGAAGAATCAATATAGGATTTTTGAGTGTCAGAATTAGTTATTGTGTAAACAGAACATTTCTTAAGTTCATAATTAAATTTAAATGATAATGGTACTGGTTGAAGCATGACAGATACTTTATATTCTTTTTTGTAGTTTTCAGGAGTTATAAAAAAATTGAGAAAATTATCTTTTTTGCTTGCTTTTATAAATTTTAGGCTTATAAAAGTAGGTATTTGAATTTTTAAGTTAATCGTTGCAATACCGTTTTTATTTGTAAAATATTTTTTGCTGTTTTTATTAGAAATTATTTGTACACTATCAAGTGGTAATAAATTATCATCCAATACTTTTATTAAAAAATAGATGGAATCATATTTGCTTTCTGTGCATAAATTATTTTCAAAATCATTAAAGATTTGGCCGCCTTCTAATTGAACAATTTGATTAATTGTAGGGTCGGGTTTTGAATATAATGGGAAATAGAAAAAATATCTTAGATCATCCTGTGTAAGTTGAAATTGTTTTAAACTATCTATCAAATTTGGAAAAAATATTGGGTATAATGTTCCTTGAGGTATTATAAAATCTCCATCTGTAAATAAATATAATTCTTTAATAGAGGTTGCATCATATATTTGTTGTAATTTATAACTTGCTAAGATACCCAATGTTATATAGGAACTGCTAAAAAATGTTAAATGAGAGTGTCTAAATTTCAAGATATGAGTATATAATGTATCAAGGAACGTTTTAACTTCTGCTTTATTATTATTTAATATTTTGAATCTATGAATGATTGTATCTGCAGCATATAAAATAAAGCTAACTTCGGAATTTTCAATTTCCATTTCATCAATTTTATTTTTTATGTAGCACGTGATATTTTTAAATAATTCTTTTTTCTCCTGGATGTCAAAGCCTATCATAGAATTTGAAATATCAATAATGAATATTCTGTGTATATGGACCTGGTTTTCTATAGAATAGATTTTTATAATAAAAAAAAAGAAGAATATTAATTTTTTCATATTAATTATTAAGACTATGTGTTAGTTGGATTAATATTTTTATTTTTTATCTTTTTCTGCTTGTTTTTTTGCTTTTTCAAATTCTTCGCGTTCTTTTTTTAATTCAGTTAAAAGTTCTTCTAATGACCAGTTGATTGAATGTTCTGTTACAGCTGCCCATAATGGTATCCTTAGACCTTCCTTTTTAAATAAATCTATAAATCTACTTATTTCATAATTGGGTAATTTATTGAATAATATTAAATTGTCCTGCCTTACTATACAATCTTGGGGTTCATATCGATTAATCAATAAATCTTTAATTAGAATTTTTTTGTGAGATTGGCATAAAATAACTGGTTCTGGAAAATGGTTTTTTAAACAAAAATTTTTTATTTTATTGTTTTCCTCTTCATTATAACCAAAAATTAAAATTTTTGCTTCCATGGTTATATTCCTTTTAATTCATTAATTGAAAAATTATTGTTTTGTAAAAATTTTGTAAGCTCTTTATAGGCTTTTTTTGTTTTTACTAAGATAATATGAGTTCCATTAATATTAAATACTGGATATTTGTCTTTAAGAACTGTACCAATTTTTTTGTATGTATTATGGGGGATTATTATTACAAAATTATTTTGATTGATTAAATATACAATATTATGAGTTTCTGATTTTAATGAGGTTTCAAAATCTTCTTCTATGTCAATAAGTTGTGATAAGTCTTTTGGTGTGATTATATTATTGTTGTTTAATTTCTTTTTGTCCAATTTAATTTCTATGATATTATTTTTTATATCGGAGATTTCTCCTAATAGGGATAATTTGATAATAGTATCAAATTTATTATTTAAAGAAACGGAAATAATATTTTTGTTTCTATCAAAGGATATTTTTTCTTGAGGTTGATTTTCGCTTTCTTTTTCTGTTAACCCTTCTAAAGATGATGTTAAAACATTCTTCCCATTTTTGGTGATTTCTATAAAAGCATCAATTTTAGGAATTGCATTTTGTTTAATTAATGAATTGACAGAATGATTGAGATCTATTGATTTTGTGAGTTGTTCAAAAAAATATTCTAATTTTTCTTTGTTGATTATATTTATAATCCCCAGCCAGAAAAGAGGTCCTCTGATGAGATTTTTTAAATGCTCAATTTGTTCTTTTGTAAAAGAAAAAAAGTTTGCAATATTATAATCAAAGGTTTTATAAAATTCTTTTATTTTAATATTGTCAAAGAATAGTTTAAAAAGAGAGTCTATTCTGATTTTTTTGTTAGATGGGAGATCTTTTAATACCCGTATCAACTGGATTTTAAAACTTTTTATATTATAAATGTCTTCTTTTTCTAATTTTTCATATTTTTCTATTCTTAAATATTTTTTATCGAAAACTTCTAAAAATAAATAATTGTTTATCCATTGTTTTGTCAGTTGATATAATAATGCATTAGAACTTAGTGAAAGTTTATAAGATAAGTCATTTATTTTTATATTATTCTTTTTTATTGTCAATATTCCGTTATAATGTGCAAGTAGAATAAAAAATACTATATAAGGAACTCCTTTATAATCTTGCTGTTTTATAAAAGAGTGTTGTTTTTTTGAAAAGCCTCTAAATAAAATATTATTTAATTTATCTTGTTGAATAGTATTTAAAATATATATAAAATCTTTATACCAATCATAGCTATTTGTAACTTTAGTTTGTTTATTGTATACTTTTTTATCTATAAAAGTATTTAAAGCATCTTGATATGTGTAAATTCTATCTGATTTATTTTTCATTAAATAAAATATATCGCTTGGAATTCTTATTAAATAATCTTTATTTTTTTGTAATGTAATATATAGAAATGAGTTATTCCATATTAAGTTACGTAATGCAGCATCTGGTTTTTTATTGATTCCTAATTTTTTCAATATATCTGATAGCCACAGTTGTCCACCAAATTCCATTACAGTAGTGATCACTTTTTGTTTTAATATAGGTAATTTATTTAAACTTTTTTCTAATGTTGCAGGATTAAGCAAAATGGATTTTATTTTGTATATTAAATAATCTTTAAATTGACATTCCAGTCCCTCTTGAAAAAAATCATATTGAATTTTAGTTAAAACTTCTTTTTCTAAAAGAGATAGATAAAATCCTAATTTACCTTCCAGAAAAATTGGAACTTGAATATATTGCTGATAGCTTTCCGGTATTCCATAAAGTTTAATTCCAAATCTTTTTACATAAAAAGGATCTAAGTAGAGAAATCCAAATTCTAACAAATTTGTTATCTCATTTTTGAAAACATTTTTATTTCCAAGATAATAAGCATCAATTAAAAAATTCTCTTCTACAACCCCACCTTCGGACTGGATAAACATTAATAAATTTTTTTCTTTCCAGGAAATTTGATTAAAATATTTAATAGTATGTTCTAAATTTTTTTGGTCATAGGATATTAAGCCTATGTATTCTAATTTTTTATTTTCATTATATTCTATTTTATCTTCAGGTAATATTTTTCGTTTTTTAATTATTGTAATAATTTCATCTAATGATAAATCAGCTAATATATCTTTTGATTTCATAATTTATATATTAATTTTTTTTTTACTTTAAGTCAAGGCTAAATTTTATCCTATTACACACTAATTTAGAAATTTAAAAATATTTCTCATCAACATATGTTATAAAAAAAGATATATTTATTATAATCTTTGCGGTTAGAATATTTACATAATTTCTATAGGTCTTTCGTAATTTTTTAATTCTTCTTTTGGAGGAGTATCTGTCATAAAAAATTCTAATTTTCCTCCTTGGGTAATATCTTTATGCGTTATGTATAATTTTTTATATTTTTGACCATTAAGCATAATTTTTTCTATATAAATATTTTTATCACTTCTATTGTGAACAACTATTTCAAATTTTTTATTATGTGGTAAATTTAATATAGCATTATCAATATAGGGACTTCCAAAAACGTACACTCCACTTGCTGGATTCACAGGATAAAATCCTAATGCACTTAATATGAACCATGCAGACATCTGTCCACAGTCTTCATTGCCTGAATATCCTGCGGGAGCATTTTTATACTGTTCTTTTAAAACTTTATTAACATAAAATTCTGTTTTCCATGGAGCTCCACAGTAATTATATAGATAAATTATATGATGGCTTGGTTCATTTCCATGTGCATATTGACCAATAAATCCAGAGGCATTTCCATTAATATTTTCAGGGCGGTCTGATAATGTAAAAAATGTATCTAATTTAGCTTCAAATTCTTTATCTCCACCCATTAATTTAATAAAATTATATACATCATGAGGCACAAACCATAAATATTGCCATGCATTCCCTTCTGTGAAAGGTGCGTCCCCATTTCCACCATATAATAACGGATTAAATGGAGTTATCCATTCTCCTTTTGAATTTTTTGCTCTGAAGAATCTTGTTTTTTCATCAAATAAATTCTTATAATATAATGAGCGCTTTTTAAAATATTCAAAATCTTTTTTATAACCTAATTTCTTTGCCATTTGTGCCACACACCAATCATCAAAAGCAATTTCAAGAGTTATGGATACAGATTGACTGTTTAAATCTTCCGGAATGTATTCATATTTATCAAGAATCTCAAAAGGCGAATTTATATGGGAATTTAAAGAAGATTTCTTGATTGCTTTGTAGGCTAATTCTTTGTCAAAACCTTGTAAATTTTTTATAAAGGCATCAACTATTACAGGTATAGCATGATTACCAATCATACAATAAGTTTCACTACCCCATAATTGCCATATTGGCAAATACCCCCAGTAAATGTACTGTCTGAGCATTGAATTAATAAACTCAACATCTTTTTGAGGTTTAATCAAAGTTAATAAAGGATGTAATGCTCTAAAAGTATCCCACAGAGAAAATGTGCTATAATGTTTTCCATCTTCTGCCTTTCTTTCAACAAAATTTTGATCAAGATAAGTGCTATCAATATCTGCAATATTATCTGGATGTATTAGAGCATGATATAATCCTGTATAAAAAATTGTTTTAGTATCTTTATCCGCTTTTATATCTATACATGACAGTTCGTTTTCCCATTTTTGTTCTGTTTCTTTTTTTACTGTTTTAAAGTCTTTTTGAGCAATTTCTTTGAAATTTTTTCTTGCTCCTTCATAACTGACAGAGGATAGTGCAATTTTTACAGCAATAATATTGCTATTTTTATTATCAAATTCAAAAACAGTTTTTAAATTTCTGCTATTAACAACTGTTGCAGTTGTGTATATTTTATTATATGCTTTTATATAATAATTTTTAACTGGTTGAGAAAAGACAGCTTTGAAATATATTTTTCTTAGAGGAGCCCATCCGGTTATAAGCCTGTATCCTTCTATAGTTGAATCATTAATAATTTTTATTTGTGATTCTATAATATTACATTTCCAGTATGGACGTTTTTTATCTAAACTATGAAAAAAATCGACAATGAGAAATCTATTTTGACTGTTTTCATCAAATGTATATTTATGATAACCACAATGTTCTGTTACTGTAAATTCTGCTAATATATTGTAATCATCTAATTTTACTCTGTAATATCCAGGTGAGGCCATTTCATTTTTATGAGAAAATTTTGAATAATATCCATGAGAACCATCTTCTTCTTTAAAAGGGTTCCATCTTATTTTCTCAGTATATGGCATAAATAAAAAATCAAATAAGTCAGCAACGCCTGTACCACTGAGATGGGTCTGGCTAAAACCTACAATAGTGCTATCAGCATAGTCATAACCACTACATGGATCTTCTGGATTATCTTTTGTGTCAGGACTTATTTTTACCATTCCAAAAGGATAGCATGCTCCAGGGAAATTACTACCAGAAAGACTTAAACTATTCATAGAACCAGTTCCGATAAAAGGATTCACATATTTTGTATATTTAGTCTCATTGGCCATTAAAATAGTTGTATATAAAAACAATATTATAAATAAATTTTTCATCATAACCTCCTTTAGTGGAAAAAAATAATAGAAACTAATTTATTCTAAGTTTAAAAATAATATATGATTATTTTTTAAGCAATATTTTTTTATAAAAAAAAATAAAATAACAATAAATTTTATTATGGTACAAGTGGTCTAAAGACTGATACTTGTTTTTTTGAACAGG
>CAYLKS010000077.1:0-11588 GCA_964384205.1 uncultured bacterium
TTATATTTTGTCTTTTTAAAGTTTTTTTAACTTTTACAATAGGTTTATTATTTTTATTTAATTTATTATTTATTTCTTTAATTAATTTATATTTTTCAGCTAAAGATAATTCTTTAAATACATAATTAATAATAAATTCTATTGGTAAGGTAGTTGGTAAAACATTATAAAGATTATTAATAACTAATGTTTTTCTTTGTTGAACTTCTGATTTAATTTGTTCATCAACAATACTTGGTGATGGAAATTCAATAATTAATTTATATTTATTCCAATCAATATCAGATAAAACATCTTTATAAATCTTTTTTAATCCTAAAATTAATTTTCTTTGATATTTTCTAATTGTTCTAGCAAAATTTGTTTCAATTCTATCAATAATAGACCTATTTCTAGTAGCTTCTTCAAAGTTTAAGTATGCTTTTGGAATATCTAAAGCTGCTAATAATCTTCTTTGCATCAATTGAACATCATCTACTCTTTGTAATGAGCTATCTCCAGAAATTGACTGTACATCTGTTGCACTATCTTTTGTAACAGGTAAAATTATATCAAGAAAATCTCTTAATCCAGAATAATCTCCTTGAATCATTCCTTCTTTAATATTGATTTGAGTTTTCTGCTTTAATTTTTCTGCAAATTTCATTAAATATAATTTTGCTTTTGTACTTGATTTACCTGTTACATCAATTTTAAATATTAATTTCATTGTTGCTCGTGTGATTCTATTAATAATAATAGCATCTTCAAGAATTTTTAAATATCTCCAGTTTCTTATTAAAGGATAAAGCATTGTTTCACCTGGTGGGACAACAGCAGTACTAAAATGAATAATATTTTTAGGATTTAATTCTTTTTTATCTTCCATTTTTACTTGCCAATATTTAATTGGTTTACCTGTTTTATCTAATTCCCAAATGATTTCATTGGATGGTAAATAATAATATTCATCTCCTTTTTTAGATTTTTCTAAAAAAGCATCACCATATTTAACTAAATCAATTGTAATATCATAAATTAATTCTTTGATATTAGTTCTTTCTTCCCATTCTTCTATTTTTTCATAAGCTTCTGCAATTATTGGGTCATTTTGATTTTGTTGTTCTAATAAATCTAATTTTAAAAATAAATTTTCATTTAAAATTTCAGAATTTTCTAATTGTTTTTTGAATGAATAATATTCTTTTTGAACAATTAAAATGTTATATTGTTCTAATTCACTTAAACCACTTCCATAACATATAGTATCTGCAATTTTTGTTACTGCACTATGAATTTCTGGCATCATCATCATTTCATCTATTTCTTTACATTTTTCTAACCTATTGGATGGTAACTTATTAACATCTTTTAAACTAGTAAAAATAAATAGATTATCTAATAAATGGTCATATGTACTTAATTCATTTAAAAGTTTTAAAAATCTATTTTGATTTTTTTCTTCTTCAGTTAATTTTCTTCTAGGCATTTTAAAGTTCTCTTTTATTTAAAAATTTTAATAGAATAAAGGAAAATAACTAGGAAATAAATAGAAATAAGAAAGTTTAAATAGTAAATTGTTTTAATAAATCAAGTGAAGAAATATAATTTATTTTTCTAGAAAAGTTTTCAATTTCTTTAAGTTCTTGTTTAGTATAAGGTTTAAGTTCTTTCAATATTTTTTCAAATTTTAATTTTATTTCTTTTTTATTAATTTTTTTTTATATCCAATAGGAATTCCTATTGGACCTTTTCCTTTACCATATCCAAGACCTTTGCCCTTTCCATGACTTCTAATTTTTGAACCAGGACATTTCTTCTTTTTCATTTTAACTTTCCTTTAATCTTTTGTATAAAAATTTCTTCTTCTATAAATTTAAAGCATTCACCATAATCTTTATTTATTTTACAAGAACCATGAATTTTACATGGATATTCTTCACATATTTCCTTAACTTTAGTTTTATTAGGAACAATCCAATCTGCATTTTTATAAGTAGTAATTCTTAATTCTGGAGAAAATGGTCCGAAAATTCCTAAAAATGGTTTATCAATTGCTCCACAAAAATGTGGAATTACTGTATCTACACTTATTACATAATTACAAATAGAAACTAAAGCAAACAAATCAATGATTGTTGGAGTATAAATATATCTCCATTTGTATTCATTAACCAACATATTTTTTTCTTTTTCATTTTTAAATTTACTAAAAATAAATTCTATATCATTAGTTTTAATCTTTTTTAAAATACTTGCTAAGAAAAAAGGATTAATTTTTCTATTTGAATATCCAGCATGATAATGAACGAATATGTTAAATTTATTTTTATTTACTAATGCTTTATATTTATTCAAATATTTTTGTGGAATTTTTTTAATATATGGTTTAGTTAATTTATAATGAACTAATCTAGAAGTTAATTCATACCAATTTAATAATTTTTCATTTTCAATTTTTCCTTCAAAAGAAATAATATATCTAACTATTTTTTTAATTTTGGAAATAGGACAAATAATAGGAAAATATCCATCTATATCAAATAATTTTAGCAATTCAAAATATTTTGGCAAAGTTGAAAAATAAATTTTAATTTTTTTGAATTTTTTTCTGAAATAATAAACTAAAGAACTTAATAATAATAAATCACCTAAACCACCTGTTCTGCTTATTAAAATATTATCTGGTTTTTTTATAAATTCATAATAATTGAACATTTTAAAGTAATTTTTATATTCTTCTACTTCATAAATATTTGGAATTAAAATTTGAGGGTCTTCTTGATGATTTTTATATATAGAAGCAACTATAAAATCTGGCACTAAAAATTTTTGATATGGATTCATAAAAAATTCTTTACCTGAAAAATTATAAATCATAGGTCTTGATTGAATTTGTATGATTTTCATGTTTTTTCCTTTTATTTAAATCTTTTATAGTTTTAATTTTTTTATTTGGATAATGTAATTTAAATAATTGTTTTAAAATATAAAAAGTTTCTTTATATCCACTTTTGAATCTTCTAAATCCAATTGGATATAATATATCAGTTCTTAATAATTGATTTTGTATCAAATAATAAAGTGAATATTTTAAATCTAATATTTTTTCTAATTTTACTCTATATTTATCTAACCATTCATAAGCCAAAATTATTTGTTTATCTTCATTTGCTTTTTTAATTTTTTCTAAAATTGTTAATAATGATTTTGGATGTCTTCTTAATTCAACTAAATGAATTCTTTTATCTAATTTATCTTTTGGAAAAATATTTATATATTCAAAATTATCTTCAAATAAGTTTTTAAAGCATGTAGATAAATAGTGTGAAGAAAAAGAACCAATATCATAAAATGATAAATTTATTTTTAAATTTTTACTTAATAATAATAAAATGGTATCTAAAGCTGTAACATCTTCAGTTAATAAATAATATTTAAAATTTCCATTTTCTTTTAAAAATTGATATAATCCAATACAAAATAAATCTGATTGTATAAATAAAATATTTAAATCTTTAAAATAAGATTTTAATTTTTCACTATTATTTCCTTTTCCAAAAATCAATATTTGTTTATCACCAAATAAATTTCTAAAATCCTTCCAAAATTCAAAAGTATTTTTAATTTTCTGTTCTTTATTTAAACGATGAATATAAGTATTAATAGCATAGAAATCAACAATTACATAATTCATTTTTTAACCTCCAAAATTTAATTTCTTTATTTCATTGAATAAATTTCTATTTTTTTTGATAATTTCATAATAAGTTTCAATATTTCTAGTTGATTCATTTAAATAATATTTTAGATTTTTAATTATTAGTTCTTTATCTTTATCTTTAATATCTTTTGGTAATTTTACAAATTTAATTTTTATATATTTATCTTTAATTAAATTTTTGATTATTATTGCCCATTCTTTATCATCTACTAAAAAAAATAAATTATTATTAGTTAAATTTATTTCTTCTATTAATTCTTTAAATCCAGATAAAACTTTAATTAACCAAAATTTGCTTCTTTGTCCTTGAAAATCCTTATTAAAAATAAATTTAAATAATGAATGATTTTCTAGGTTCATAGTAATCTCTTTATTTCTTTTAATAATTCATCCATATTTTTCTTGATAAATTTATCTTTTTTATTATCAATTTTTATTTGATAATTATTTAGATATTGATATAAAATTCTAACATTTTCTGAAGTTAATATTGTATTAATCTCTAATTTGGATAAAATATTTCTAATTAAATCTATTCTTAATTCTTTTATATCAGATTCATCAATTCTTTGAACATATGTTGAAATATCTATATCTTTTATATCAATTAAATTCATTAATTCATAATTTATCTTTAAAATTTTTTGATTATCTTCTTCCAGTAATAATTTTAATTTCTTGATAAAACTTTTTTTATTATTATTCATTTTAACATATTCTTTGATATATTGCAAGAATTCATCAATATTATTGAAATCTTTATCTTTTATAACTTCATTTAATAATTGTTCACAAAATTTAATTCCTAAGTTTTTGACTCCAAAAATATTATCGCTTGTATCTCCTAAAATACTCCTAATAATTGGTAATACTTGTGGTCTTAAATATATAGAATTTATTTTAAATTCTTTTTGAATTTCATATAATTCAATATACTTTCTTTTTCTTGGATTAAAAACTAATATATTATCATAAAGTAATAATTGATAAAAATCTTTGTCTGTACTAATTATGATAGCTTTATTATTATTTTGAGCTTCTTTTTTTGCAATATATGCCATTATCATATCACCTTCAGTTTTAGGCAAAATTATTTCTTTAAAAGGAAAATATTTTAACAAATCAATTAATATTTTTCTTTGTTTTCTAAAGTTATCCAAAAAAGTTTGGTCAGATTTTGCATCTCTTTGTTTTTTATATTGTGGATATAACTTTCTATGTTTTATTGAACGTCCAATATCCCAAACAATATAGATTTCATTTGGATAAAATTCTCTCAAATACATAAATATACTTCTTAAAAATCCAAAAACTCCAGTTATATTTACTCCATTACTATTAACTTTAGTAAATTTAGTTAGCATATTTCTGATTAATAGATTAGAAGCATCTACTATTAATACTAACTTATTATTCATTTTATCAAATATTCAAAATCTTTTTCTTCTATATTTTTACCATAAAAATATGAAAATTCATCTATAAAATCATTTTTCTTTTCTTTAGTTATAACATATATACTATTTTCTTGGCAATTGAAATAATTGTAATAATAAATAAATCTAATTGATAATTCTCTTTTATCAATTATTTTATAAGCAGATATGCCAGTGCCCTCTTCATTGTAGTGAAGAAGGATAGCATACCTGCTTAGATTTTCTTCTGGAATTATAAAATATCCTAACAATGAATTAAATATAGTTTCAACTTTTATTAATCTATTATTTTCTTTTAATTTTTTAAAAAATTCTTGTTTTTTATAAATATTATTATATCTAAACAATTCTTCAATTGGACAATATGGAAAATAATTTCCTACTAAAAAATTATCATATTCTGAACCAATATCAAGCAATGCTTCTTTTATTGCAATATCATCTAATACATCTTTGCTATATTTTAATGAATTAAAAAATAAATAATAAGAAACATCATTTTGTGATTCAATTTTTCTTTTTTTAGATATTTTTGGATAATAAAAAATTAAATAATTAAAAAAAATATCATAAATAGATTGATTTTTTTCAATATATTCTTTTAATAATTGTCTAATTAATAAAGATAGAGAAAATTTATAGCAAGGGATTTCATTACTAACCAAAATATTCCTTAAATTGTTTTTTGATAAATTATTAATAACATTTTTTAATGAATTTAAGTAAATAACTGATTTTTTAGAATCAAAACCTCTACAATAAATAGAATCAATAAAATTCTTGTTTAAGAAATCAAGTGCAATATCTCTATTAAATTTATCATTTTTTTCAATAATATATTCATCTGTTAAAAGATATACAAAATTTAATAAAGTATCATCTATTTGTAATTTTCCACAACCTTTATCTAATTTTCTACAAATAAAATAAAGAATAATTTTCTTTAATTCTTCTACATTATCATCAATTAAATATAATAACCTAGCTGGAAAATAAATTATATTTCTAAGAAAATTAATGTTCATTTATGAAAATAATTGATAATTTTTCTGATAATTATTTCCTAAAATATCATAAAATTCAATTTTTACTTCATAAATTTTATTTTTTTCTAAAGTAATTTCTTCACTAATAACTTTGATATTATAACTTGATTTTTCATAAATTTCAACATTAAGTGGATTATTATCAAGATAAATTTTAATACTTTCTTTATCTATTTTAATCAATGATTGAATTAAAGCAACTATTTTTATTTTATCTTCATTTATTAATGAATATGGTTTTGGATAAATCATCTCAATATTCATAAAAACATAAGGAGCATTTTCTAACCAAATTTCTCTTTCTGTTTTATATTTTAATCCTTCAATAAATGCAAATCTATTAGTTACTTTTGTATAACCAGAAAAGATAAATAAACTATCTAAATCTAATTCATTATAAGTTTCAATATAGCATTTTCTTTTTGAATAATTGCCAATTTCAGTATTAAGCCAAATATATCTATCAGAAATCTTAAATCTTGGAATAACTTCTAAATGGATATTTTTTTCAGAACTTAATCCACCTAAAATTATTGCTGGTAATTCAGATATTTTAGAAATTGAACATCTTGTTTTTAAAACTGAATAATCTGCTGGTTGATAAGATTCTAATCTTATTTTTCTACTATCAAAAATTCTAAATGGTAAAAATACATTTCTTGATGTTGATTGTCTATCAGAACTGACTACACCAAATCTTTGTGTATATCTATGAATTGGTAAAAATGTAATTAATTCATTTGTATCTATTTCTCGGTCTATTCCTAATTTAATATTTCTTTCAGAATAATAATGATTAATAAATCCTAATTTAATTAATTTATCAGTATATGCTTTTGAATAAATATACATATGTTTTGTACTATGCAATAATAATGGAAGAATTAATTCAATATCATTTGTTTCAAAAACTAATTCTGCCCTTCCATAAGTAAATGCTTGACGATAACTTGCTAAATGTTCTATACCAAAAATGAATAAATCACGATATGTTTCAAGTGATTCATAACCTAAAGTAAATGCATCACGATAACTAAATGTTTCTACTGCTCCTAAACTTTCTTCTGGAAATGATGAAAGAAAACTTGGTTCAGGGTCAACATATTTACGAATTAATATCCAATCACTAATACTTTGACCACTTTCACCCGAACGATGATGTCCACCAATACCAATGTATAAATCTTCTGTTGGATAATAATTTGAAAGTGAAACTGGAGTATTATTATCTACTACAAAGTCAGCACTAGATGATTTTCTTCTAATTTCAAAAGTATGAAATACATTTTGTGTTGAACATAAATTACCAGTTTCTGCACGATTTGTACCATCATTTGATTGTCTTCCTTGTAAATAATCATTAGTATAATGTAATTTACCAATTGTAATTCCATGTCCATTATATGAATCATCTACAATATCACTTGTACTTTTATTACCAAAACCAAATCCTGGATAATCAAGAGTAACAGATGATGCTCTCCATTTACAACGCAAAGCTAAATTAGTGCCATAATTTGAATTTTTTGAATAAATAGATACATGGTCAGAACTAATATCTAATGAAACTTGATATAATATTTTTCTAATTTTTAAATCAGCATCACCATAATAAAAGTATCCATTATGATAAGTAAGACCTTCTTTTTCATTCCCTACTAAATCAGAAAGAGTATCAAGAACAGTAATACTTCCATCTTCATTTAATTGTAATTTACTAAGACCATTATCATAAAGATAATATAAATATCCATTCACATAATCTAATCCTTGTGGTGTTCCAAGAGATGGATGTGAATATTCTATTCCAATTGCTATCCAAGAACCATCATCATTAATTTCATATTCTTTAATTTTGAAATTACCACTTGTATCACTTGTAAATAAATATATTCTATTTTCAGATTTGTAAGCAACTAATGCTCCTCTGTTATAACCTTCACCAGTAAAATCCCATTCATTAATTTTTTCACCAGTAGTTGAATCAATTTCCCAAACTTCTGGAGTATTATTTGAACCAGAGCTAACTAATAAAGTATTATGGTCTTCTCTCCAATCTGCTCCTGCTGGATGTGGTGGAGCATTAAATGAATCTACTTCAGTACCATCTGACATTTTTATCTTATAAATTTTATCTGTATTAGCATCTCCCCAATAAAAATAAGTGCCATCATTTGCTAATCCTTGTCCACCATGTGAAGTAGTAAATAATAATTCATAAGATTTATTTACTGTTCCAGAACCTTTTTTATCCCATTTTTCTGAATCAAAATTTCTAATATAATTAAAATCATCATAAAAAATGAAAGTTTTATCTCCATTACTTACATTTTCAGCATTAGGATTTCCATAATAACAATAAATATCAACATCATTATTTAGACTTTCTGGAATTTTAACCCAAGCATATGCTATTCTATTTGGAGTTGTACCTTCTACTTTTTCAATCCAAAAATCTAATAAAGTAGTACCATCAATTTTAGTAAATCTAATATCACCACTATCATTTATATCAGTAGGAAATTTTTCTGAATGATTTTCTATATGAAAATCACATTCAGTTGCTCCAGCACTTTCACCAACTTTAAGTAATACTTGATAATTATTACCAGCATTAGATTGACCTTGAATAGTAATTTTCTTTCTATATTGCCAATTATCTATATTTAATATAGGTTTAAATGAAGGTTCTGGTTCTACATATTTGCGAATTAATATCCAATCAAATTTAAAATCGGCAGTATTATAAGAACCACTTTCCCAACAATTACCAACACGAAGTCTATCTAATTCATAAGTATTAACATAAGAACCATTTTGTTGTATTCCATTTAGACAAATTTTAATATTATCATTTTGGTCTTTTATAAGTTCTAAAATTCCCCAAGAAGTAAGATTATTTCCTACATCATGTACAGTTTGGTCAGTTTCATATAATCTAAGTAAATCATTATTATCTCGCCAAATCTGAAAAATGCTTTTATTTTGTGAAAAACTATCCCAAACAAGACCAGAACCATTAGGAGTTGGATTAGATACATAATATCTTGCTCGTAATGCTGCATTAGCTAAAGAATTATGACTATGTTTAATTCCAAAAGGTAAATGTGTCCAAGTTAAGGTACTTCTATTAACTGAATAATTTCCATTTCCTTGATTACCTTCTTCAAAATTCCATTTATTAGTATCAATATCTGTACCATTAAAATCATCAAAGAAAATAAATGTGCTTTCTCCACTACTTGCATTACTTGCATTAGGATTTCCATAATAACAGTAAATATCAATATCATTATCAAGATTATCTAGAATTTTAACCCAAATATGAGCAACTCTATTTGGAAATGTTCCTTCTACTTTTTCTATCCAGAAATTTAAATTAGTTGTTTCATCACTTGATGTAAATCTTATATCACCACTTAAAGGTTTTAAAATTGTTCCTTTATTAATTCTAAAATTATCAAAATAAACTAAAATTTGACCACAATTATTAGTATTATAAACCCAACAAATTTTTAAACTAACATCTTTAGTAGGAAAGTCTATTCTTTGATGAACTTGTTGCCAATTAGTTCCATTCCAAATATACCAAGTAAATTTTTGACCTTCTCTAATAGCTCTAAATTTACCAGAAGTGTGGTCAGTAGCTATATCATTATAAGTTTCAGAACCATTAACTCTAATCGCACCATGATATGCACGTCCAGAAGAATTTGCATATTGTAATTGACAATAAGCATAATTATTTGAATCAATATATATATCAAGACCACGAGCAAAAGTAAAATCTTTATTTTCTAAATCTAAATTAGAAAAATCTATTTGAATATCAAAATCACCTGATAAATAAAATTTACTTTCTAAATATCCAAAATTTGTTCCAGAAGTTGCAGTTACTGATGCTTCTATTCTTCCATTTTGTTCTTCTAAAGAAACATTATTACCACTTATCTTTTTTTGCCATAAGTAATTATTTAAAATATTATCATCAAAATTATCATTTGCATTAGGAAAGTTTGCAGATTTGCCTTCTAAATGAAAATCACATCCTAATGAATTAGAACTTTCTCCAACTTTTAATAAAACTTGATAATTTCCACCTGCATTTGGTTGACCTTGAATTGTTATTTTTTTTCTATATTGCCAATTATTAATATTTAATTCTTCATTTGAAGCTGATTGAAATGAAGGTTGTGGAAAAATACATTTTCTTATAAAAACATAATCTACATTAATTTCATTAGCTGATGTGGCATTAGCATGGATTGCTCCACCCATTTTAGGTAAAATAGTATTAAAACATGAATCATTATGACCTTCTTCCCACCATAAATTTCCATTTACCCATGCTTTTTTGTTTGTATCACCTACCCATAATTCTAATTCAAGATTTTGTCCATTATAATCATTATTATTTACAACATGTCTATTAGGTGGGTCTCCATGACCTTCATATTCATCAACTACATTTTCTCTATCATTTGTTTTAGTTCCATCACCAATAAAACGAATTAACCATTCATATTGATTAGTTTCTCTAGCATAAAATGCATTCCAAGTACTTACACCCAAACTAGTATTTGGATGAACAGATTGATTAGCATAATATTTAATTAATGAATTATTTACAAAATTATAATTATCTTTAGCTTTAATAAAATAACCAACCCAATTAGAATCTGGAACAGATATTTCTATATGAAGTTGACTATTTGAAACAGAATAACTTCCTTCATTACCTACACCACTACCTATTTCTTCCCATTTATCTAAATCAAGACTATTTCCTTCAAAATCATCAAAAAATAAGAAAGTTTTATCTCCATTACTTACATTGCCACAATTAGGATTACCATAATAACAATATATATCAACATCATTATCTAAGTTATCAGCAATTTTTACCCAACAATATGCTGTTCTATTAGGAAAAGTTCCTTCAACTTTTTCAACCCAAAAGTCTAAAGATGTACTTTCATCACTAGAAATAAATCTTAAATCTCCACTATCATTTTTAGCTGATGGAAATTTTGCTGAATGACCTTCTAAATGAAAATCACAATTTGGAGAATATGCATTTTCACCAACTTTTAGTAATATTTGATAATTATTTCCAGCACCTGTTTGACCTTGAATAGTAATTTTCTTTCTATATTGCCAATTATCTATATTTATTTTTAATTCTTCTGTATTTGATGCAAATTTAAATGAAGGTTCAGGGTCAACTCGTTTACGAACTAAAACTTTTCTTGGATAATATTCAGTAGTATAACCATAATTATTATATAAATCTGAAATTTCTTGAGAATTTAAAGCTTTATTGAAAATAAAAACTTCATCAATAATACCTTTAAACCATCTATCATCTGCATTACGATATGTACCTATATGTAAATTTCCAAT
>CAYLKS010000078.1:0-11586 GCA_964384205.1 uncultured bacterium
GTAGTTGTAGTTCCTGAGATTGTTGTTGTGGTTGTTGTAGCTATGCTTGTTGTTGTGGTTGTTGCTGTTTCTGGATTTCCAACTATTGCAAAATATGAAAATCCTGGAGTTTTTGCTTTGTAATAGTAATAGTTTGCTGTTTCACTTGTTTTTTCTGTTTCTAATATTTCCCAATCATCATTATGATATCTCATTAGTTTTATTGAATCAGGATCTAGGTTATTGTCTGTTAACCATGATTTTTCAACCTCAAATTCTATTTCTGCTGTGTCTATATCAGAATCGTTTATATTTTCATGATCTATACTCATGTATTTGTAAACTTTTCCTGATATTTCCTTAGTAATAGTAGCTGGTTTTCCATCTACTTTTGTAATTGTTATTTTAACATTTTGAACTTTGTTCTTGACTTGTATTTTTATTTGTCTTATTCCTGTAGCTTTGTTATAGAATTTCATTATTTGTGCTACACCTGGTGTTATTTTTACAAATGTTTTTTTAGTTGCTGTTCCAGTACTGGATCCACTATCAGATGATCCACAGTCTGATGGACAAGAACTACTAGTTTCTCCTGAATCACAGTAACCATCTCCACAATATGTTGAAGAAGATCTACAGTATCCATGTACACAATATCCTCCATAACACTCAGAATCTGCACTACAGGATTGCCCATCTGCCTTATCATAATCTCCTATATTATCTGGTTGAATTCCTGAGAAGTGTGGTATTTTGATCCATATCATATCATTAGTAGTATCCATATAACATAATCCAGCACTCAAATTAACATCTGTTGTATTACAAGTTACATTTGTTCCATTTATATAAGCTGCATATGTACTAGTATTGTAATCGCTATAATCACTTGGTAATGGATCGCCTGATCCATATTGCCATACTGTAGACCAAGTATTATCATAAAATCTTGGTATTCTCACAACAATAGGTTCACTCTCATTGAATCCAGATTGAGTAGATGATGCTGCTGTATATGGTATTCCTATTAATACACTATCATATATTTCTGGTCCTTTACTTCCAAATCTCCAAGCTTCACTTAATGAATTTCCGCTTTGTGAAGAATTTGCCTCACTATCAAACATTGCATCTGGAGGGCCTGAAGCCAATAAATCAACATGATTATATTGAACAGTTATATTATTAGATGTTTTTCTAATTCTAAGACTTATATTACCACCACCTATTACAACAGCAAAAGGATCAAATTCACTTATATTTATATTCTGTGAGTCTGTCAATATACATGTTGATGGTGGATTTGGAACATTACATTCAGAAGTACTTTTATACATTGTAATTGCTATATCAGAGAAATCTGTATTATCAGGTGAGCGTGGATTAAATGGATCTAAACTAATTACTACTGTATCTGTCGAATCTCCTATG
Organism: uncultured bacterium; assembly: GCA_964384205.1. Taxonomy (GTDB): domain Bacteria; phylum JAGOEH01; class JAGOEH01; order JAGOEH01; family CAYLKS01; genus CAYLKS01. The sequence continues at coordinate 1,411 of CAYLKS010000078.1, forward strand.
TCCCCAGAGCCAAGGCTGTCCTCTAATGGAGCATATTCCTGGGTAAAAATAGTTATTTTAATATCATCTGTTTGATTAACAAAAAGAGGCAATTTAAAAATGCCATTATCATTTCTATCAATATCAGTTGTCCATATGAAGCTTGAACCACTATAACCATAGTCTGTATAATTTGCTTCTAATTGAATGAGTGCATTCCCTGGAGCACCATCTTCGCCTGTTACATTAAATATCTTTAATGGACAAGTTACATTGATTTGACCACCATTTGCATTATCTAATGTTATGTTTGTTTCATTTCCTGCTAATTTATATACTGGTGTGAAATTAATTTCTACGTCTGAAGAAGCATCATTTAATGTTAAGTTTTTGAATCCTCCATAATATCCACTAGCATTATGTGCAATAGCAAACAATATGACGCTTGTATTTAGAGCTGAGCCAGGAATTGTTATATTATAAAATCCTGATGTTACATTATATGTATCAGTATAATTAGGACCTCTAAAAGCACTCATATTATATGGCATAGGATAATCAAAAAAAACTATATTACCAGGTTCTACTAAATATGCTATTATATCTAAATCATCATAATCTCCGTCTCCAACATATCCAGAAACCCATTTATTTACATCTGTTACATTCAAGGTAAGATCTATATGTGGCGATGTTCCTGAATAATCTGATATATTATTTAATTCATAAGAAGCTGGTATTGCTTGAAATGGAAATAACTCAATTGAATAGTTTCTATCAGCAGGAACATATACTGTTACATTATCTACTCGTGTGCTATGTTCTGAGGTTATTTCATAACCTAATGATGTATCTTTAATAGAATAAGTGAAATTTACAGGAGATCCATTTTTAGTTGCATTTATAAATAAAGTAGCTGCAGGTTTTAAATAAAATCTGATAGTATCTCCATTTAATTGAGAAAATTGATTATAAGGAAACATTGGTAAAGATTGCCCTATATATTCTGCATCAGTATCTGGATGTGTTTTATATTTTATTAAAATTGGTTTATACATATAGTTAATATTACCCTCTACTGTTAAATTAAAAAAACCATTAGAATCACTTGATGTCCAATTACTTTTTCCAGCAACAAGTTGTGGCCCTTGAGCTCCCATTTCATATACTTCTACAGTAATATTAGTATTGTTAATTGCTGTCCCATTTGTGTAAAGTGTATATCCTGATAGTGTTATATCATCTGCAATAACAAAAACTGGCAGAAATAAAAATAAAGTCAAAACTAAAATTAAATATGAAAATCTAATCTGCATATTAGTTTTTTTAATTTTCTTGTTTAAAAAGATATTCCCTTTCATTAAATAAAATTATTCTAGACCGAAAACTTTATAAATAATTAATTCTATTTTATAGTGTAAATAAACACTAAATAGGTGATAATTATGTGGAGAGACCCATTTGAAGAAATAAAAAGATTTCAAAGAGAAATGAATAGATTTTTTAATACATTTTGGGAATCTTCAGAATTTAATAGATATTTATCTGAAAAAAGAGATGATTTTCATTTCTTTAGAGAACCTTTATCTGACTTGAGAGAAACAGAAAAAGAACTAATAGCATCAATAGAAATACCAGGAGTTGAAAAAGATGATATTCAACTTAGTGTAACAGAAAATACTCTTTCAGTAAAAGTAGAAAAGAAAGCTGAAGCAAAGATACAAAAAGAAAATTATCTAAGAGCAGAAAGGTCTTATAAAGGATTTTACAGATCAATAGATTTGCCATGCAAAATAATTCCAGATCAAGTAAAGGCATCATACAAGAATGGTATTTTAGAGATAGTGATGCCAAAGGCAGAAAAAAAGAAAATGAAAAAAATAAAGATTGAATAGATGTGAATTCAATGGAAAAAAAAGCAATTTTGATAACATTTAGTGTTGAATCTAAAAAATTTAGCAGTAACTATGAAAGAAATAAATTCTTTAGAGAACTTTATGGATGGAAACAAATCATTAAAAAAGAAGAAAAAAGATATACATATAGAAGAAGTGGGTTGCTAGATGAAATACCACATCTAAAAGTTGATCAGTCAATGTTTATTATATTAGAAAAACATATGCAAAAAATGATAGAATTCTTAGAAGATTGGGAAGATAAAATTAGATGGAATAAATTTAATGTTCTTTTAGATAAAGAGCAAGAAGAAATGTTAAAGAGGTGTTTTGATGATTAAGAAAGATAATGAAGATGTAGTTGAATTAAAAGTTGGGGAGTTAACTCAAAGAGAAGAGTTTGGTAGAGGCATTGCTAGGATAGATTCTAAAAGTATGCAAAAAATGAGAGTAAAAGAAGGTGATATAGTAGAGATTGAGGGTTCTAAAAAAACAGGTGCAATTGCTGTTCGTTCTTATCCATCAGATGCTGGTCTAAATATAATAAGAATTGATGGTCTTGTTAGAAAAAATGCTGGTGTCGGTGTTGGTGATACAGTCAAAATAAAAAAAGCTGACTTTAAAGATGCAAAAAGAGTAACACTAGCTCCTGCACAAAAAGGTGTTATAGTACAAATAAGTCCTAGTTTAATAAAAAATAATATTTATTATAGACCTTTAACAAAAGGCGACATCATAGTTCCTTCACCTGTTGTTAAAAGAAGAAATGATAGAGCTCCAAGTATATTTCAAGAATTTTTTGGAATGGATTTTGAGGAATTCTTTTTTACGCCAACTGGAGAAACTAGATTTGTTGTAACAAATACAGATCCTAAAGGTATTGTTAGAGTTACTGAAGAAACTGAAATAGAAATATTACCACAATTACCAAAAGGATTTGGATTAGAAACTAGAAATATTCCATCTGTTACTTATGAGGATATTGGCGGAATATCTCATGCAATACAAAAAGTAAGAGAAATGATCGAACTTCCATTAAGACATCCTGAATTGTTTACAAAAATGGGTATTGAACCTCCTAAAGGAGTTTTGTTATATGGACCTCCTGGAACTGGTAAGACACTTTTAGCTAGAGCAGTTGCAAATGAATCAGGAGCAAATTTCTATACAATTGCAGGACCAGAAGTCATGTCAATGTGGTATGGTAAGTCAGAAGAAAACCTTAGAAAAATATTTGAAGAAGCTGAAAAAAATGCTCCATCTATTATATTCATAGACGAAATAGACTCAATTGCTCCAAAAAGAGAAGAAACAAAAGGAGAAGTTGAAAGAAGAGTTGTCTCACAATTATTGACATTAATGGACGGCTTAAAGAAAAGAGGTAAAGTTATAGTTATAGCTGCAACTAACAGAGAGAATGCATTAGATCCTGCACTAAGAAGACCTGGTAGATTTGATAGAGAAATTGAAATTGGAGTTCCAGACAAAAAAGGAAGAAAGGAGATTCTAGAAATCCATAGTAGAGATATGCCTTTAGCAAAAAATGTAAATATAGATGAACTAGCAGAAATTACCTATGGTTATGTTGGTGCTGATTTGGAGGCATTATGTAAAGAAGCTGCAATGCTTGCATTAAGAAGAATTCTTCCAAAAATAAAATGGAAAGAAGAAGAGGAACTTCCAAAGGAAATCATAGAAAAATTAAAAGTAACCAAAAAAGATTTTGAAAATGCATTAAAGATTGTTGAGCCATCAGCAATGAGAGAAGTTCTTATAGAAGTTCCTAATGTAAAATGGGATGATGTTGGTGGATTAGAAAATGTAAAACAACAATTAAAAGAAAGTGTTGAATGGCCACTAACAATGCCTGAAAGTTTTGAAAGAATGGGTATTGAACCTCCTAAAGGAGTTTTGTTATATGGACCTCCTGGTTGTGGTAAGACATTATTAGCAAAAGCTGTAGCAACAGAATCTGGTGCAAATTTCATATCAGTAAAAGGGCCACAACTATTAAGTATGTGGGTTGGTGAGTCTGAAAGAAAAATAAGAGAATTATTTAGAAGAGCAAAACAAGTTTCACCATGTATTATATTTTTTGATGAAATTGATGCAATAGCTCCGATGAGAGGATTAAGCAGAGGTGAAGAGGTAACAGAAAGGGTTGTATCACAATTATTAACAGAATTATCTGGATTAGAAGATTTACATGATGTTATTGTAATTGCAGCAACAAACAGACCAGATATAATAGATCCTGCTTTATTAAGACCAGGAAGATTTGACAGACAAATTTTAGTTCCAGCACCAGATGAAAAGGCAAGATTAAAGATTTTGGAAATAAAAACTAAAAAAATGCCACTAAAAGATGTTAATTTGAAAAAAATAGCTAAAATAACAGAAAATTTCTCTGGTGCAGATTTGGAAGCGTTATGTAGAGAAGCTGCATTAATTGCATTAAGAAAAAACAAAAAGGCAAATGCAGTAAAAATGGAACATTTTATGAAAGCATTGAAATCTATGAAAAATAGTTTAGATGAAAATATAATTAAATTTTATAAAAAATTTGAAGAAAGATATCAAAAAAATATTTTGAGTGATGGAGAAAAACAACTGGGATATGTAGGATAAGATAAATATTTATAGATATATAGTAAGTGAATAATTGGAGGTAGAATAGGAAACTAATTCTAACTTAATTTAAGGAGGTTATGTAAATGATAGAAAGATTTTCCAAGTTTACTAGATTTGGGGAGAAAAGAAGATTCGACAGAAGAAATGAAAATATTGAAAAACCTGTAATTGTTGGTAAAGAATATGATGTCGAAATAACACAAGTTGGATCTAAAGGAGATGGAATAGCAAGAATTAAAAATTTTGTTATTTTCATCCCTAATACAAAAGAAGGAGAAAAATGTAGAATAAAAATAAAAGAAGTAAGAGCAAAATTTGCAGTTGCTGAAAAAGTTGGCGCAGTAACAAATAAAGAGGTACCTGAAGAAAAAGTAATTGAAGAAGAGTCTAAACAAGAAAAAAATGTTGAAAAAAAACCTGAAAAAGAAGATTTGGGTGAAGATATTGAAGAAAATAAATGAATTGAAATTAGGAATGACTGATGTTGAAGTAAAGGGAGAAATAGTTGATATGAGTGAACCTAGAGATGTAAGAACTAAGTTTGGATATACAACAAGAGTTGCTACTGCAACTTTAGAAGACGATTCAGGTAAAATACTGCTCCCATTATGGGGAAACAAAATAAAGGAAGTGAATATTGGAGATATCGTAGAAATAAAAGGTGGATATATAACTGAATTTAGAGGAGATTTACAACTTAACGTCCCTAGAAAAGGAGAAATCAAAGTTGTATAATTTTTTATTTATTTTTCTTTAGGGACTCAACAAGTATAGTTTTACCACAATTAGAGCATTTAAATTTAGGTCTCTTGAATTTTTTACCAGATTTATCTTTTTCCATATGAATGTATTTTATTTCATAGAATTTACAATATGGACATATATATTCTACTTGTGCTTCTTGGTCTTTTAATTTGCCAATAACTAAATTTTCTCTTCTTGTAAAAAATTCAAAATCTTTAGATGGTGTCAAATTCTTACTCATCCATTCTTTAACAAGCTTACTTTCCATATTTATGCCTTCTTTTCTTTACGTTTTGGCCTTAAAGATTTACTCCCACACTTTCTACATTTTACTTTTCCGGCCTTAACTTTAGAATAGTCAGCTCTTATTTTACTTTTACATTTTCTACAAACAAATATTCTATGGAATAACCTATCTGCTACTTCTTTGAATAATTTCTTTGGAATTACAATCACCTTAAGTTAAATAATACATATTAGGTTAAAAATTTAACTATTTTTCGTATGTTGAGATCTGTCAAAAAAGAAATAAGAATTATAGGATTTGATGATGGTCCGTTTATTCCAAGAAAAAAAGCAAAAGTTCCAGTTATAGGAGTTATTTATAGGGGTGGAAATTATTTAGATGGAATATTAAAAACAGAAATAGAAGTAGATGGACTGGATGCAACACAGAAATTAATAAAAGCGATCAATTCTTCTAGACATAAAAAACAATTAAGAATCATTATGCTTGATGGAATAACAATAGGCGGATTTAATATAGTAGATATTTCTAAATTATATGAAAAGACAAACTTGCCAGTAATTGTTATTATTAGAAAAAAACCAGATTTAAAAGAAATAGAAGATGCACTTAAAAGACTAGATAATTTTGAAAAAAGAATAAAATGTATAAAAAATGCTGGAGAAATTAAATGTTTCAGAATAGAAAAGAATAAAAAGATTTACTACCAATCTATAGGATTAAAAACACAAGATGTTAAAAAAATACTAAAAATATCTTGTATTCATGGTTTAATTCCAGAACCAATAAGAGTTGCGCATTTAATTGCAGGTGCTATTGTAAAAGGAGAAAGCAAAGGTAGAGCATAATGCAAGCAATTGAAAAAGAAGCATTTGATACATTAAAATATATTATATTAGGAATTATTGTAGCATATTTATTAAATTTCAGTCTGGGCAAAGCATTAAAAACAGATATGCCTGTAGTTGCTGTTGTTTCTGATTCAATGACACATGACGAATTAACTCCAATAAATCATTATGAGTATCTTGAAAAAAATCTTGGGTTTACAAAAGAGCAAATAGATTCATGGCCGATAAAAAATGGTTTTCTGAAAGGAGATATTTTAATTGTAAAAGGGACTGAAAAATTGAAAGTTGGAGATGTTATAGTATATAATATATATGGACAAAAAGTGCCTATAGTTCACAGAATTATTAAAATTGATAAAGATTATATAATAACAAAAGGTGATCATAATCCTATTTATGATCCATGGCAACCAACAAAAATTCATGGAAAAGTTATTGGTGTTATTCCATTTTTAGGATGGCCAAAACTTATATTAGTAGAAGTTTTAGGTGTGATTTCAAATGCAATTTTGTCCTAAATGTGGAAATTTGTTAATAGCAGAAGAACATAAAGGAAAGCATAGATATGTCTGTAGTAAATGTGGACATATAGTAAGGACTAAAAGAGTAGAATCAACAAACATATCAGAAAAAATAGAACATGAAAATGAAAAAATACTAGTTTTTGATGAAAAAAAGGAATGGGAACAATATCCAAAAACAAAGGTTATTTGTCCTAAATGTGGAAATAATAAAGCATATTGGTATATGCAACAGACAAGAGGTGCTGATGAGCCTCAAACAAAATTTTATAGATGTACCAAATGTGGGCATTCTTGGAGAGAATATTAATTTATTTTTTCTTTTTGTTTATAAATTTTGTCCAAAGTTTTTTCCTATATATAATGTATAATATTAATAAAATTATTATTCCTTTCAACCATGAAGGAAATATAAATGGATTAGACCATACAACATCTTCTAATTCTACAAATTCTTGATTGTCTGGGCCTTTATATTCTAATTTTAATTGTCCTTTATTTCCAGAAGGTAAATTAAATTTTATTGTTGCATGTTTGTCGATTTTTATTTGTGTTATGTAATCAATATCAAATGTTTTATTATTTATGATAAGAGTTGCTTGTACACCTATTGCTTTTGCTGATCCAGAATTTATGATTTCTATTTTTAATTCTTTATTATCTGAGTCTACCTCTGATTTTATAATTTGTAAATCTGGAGCGCCACTAACTAAAACTCCTATATTAAAATTTTCTGATAAAGAATTTCCTGCCTCATCATCATATGTAATTTCTATATCACTGTCATAAGACCCAAATTCTGTAGATGAATCAACAAAAATTGTAAATTCAAATTGTTTTTCTTGACCAGGTTCTATAGAATCAAGATATGCAATACCTTGTGAAAAAATTGGCTTTATGTCTTCTGATTCTGATGAAAAAGTTGCAGTTACTTTTTTTGCTTTTCCTGTCCCAACATTTTTTACAGTTACTAAAAGTTTTGATTGACTCCCAGGATTTATTTTGATATTAGTAGAAACATTTAATATTCTCAATTCTGGAACACCTTGAACCACTACATCCAAATCTTTTATCATTCCTGCTGATGTTCCTTCACAAAAAATATATAATGGGATTTTATATGTACCTGAAGTTGCAGAACTATCAACAAATAATTTGTATTTAACAATTCTACTTGATCCGCTATTTATTATGTTTATCTTTTTTGTTGGACTTTCTAAAAGTGAAAATGGCTCTGAGGGTTTTAGATCTAAAACCAAATTAGATATTTGTTCATTTCCTGAATTAGAAATTTCTATAGATATTGTAACTTCATTACCAGGTTCAACTGGATATGGATCTGTATAAATAACTTGAGCTGTTACATCAGGTCCTATAATTTCTACAGATTTCACTGTAAAAGGAATTATAAGTAAAGCCAAAATTAAAATTATAATTTGTTTTTTCATATTATCCTACCATCCTTTATATTTATATTTCTTTTAGCAATTTTTGCAATTGATTTGTCATGTGTTATTATAACAAAAGTATAGCCCTTAACATTTAAATGCTTCATCATTCTTATAATTTCCTGACCACTTTTACTATCAAGATTTCCTGTAGGTTCGTCTGCTAAAATTAATTTTGGTTTGTTTGCTAATGCTCTTGCAATAGCAACTCTTTGCATTTCCCCACCACTTAATTGAGATGGCGAATGATTTAGTCTTTTTCCTAGTCCAACCATTTGTAAAAGTTCTGCTGCTCTTTGTCTTGATTGCGATTTGCTTTTTCCAGCAATTCTTAATGCAATCTCGACATTTTCTAAGCATGTCAAAGCAGGAATTAAATTAAATTGTTGAAATACAAATCCTATTTTTTCTCTTCTTATTTTTGCTAATTGCTCACTTGATAACTTAGAAATATCCTTTCCTTCAAAAAATACTTTTCCAGAAGTTGGTGTATCTAAGCATCCTAAAATATGCAATAGAGTTGATTTTCCAGAACCAGATGGACCTGTTATAGTTGTAAATTCTCCTTCTTTTATTTTCAAATTTATTCCATGTAGCACTTCTAGTTCATTTTCCTTTCCTTTGTTATATACTTTTACTAAATTTTTTGTTTCTATTAAATTCATTTTTATCACTCATACCTCAAAGTCTGAACTGGATCTAAATTTGCTGCCTTCCATGCCGGGTATAATCCACCTATTACACCTAGAAGCATAGCAAATCCTAAAGAACCTATAATTAAACCAGGTGTTACTCTTGCTGATGCTAATCCTTGAGAAAATGTTCTTAAACCAAAACTTCCTGTTGACCCTAACAATACTCCTATAATTCCACCTATAAGTGCTATTATAATTGACTCGGTTATTATCTGAGATAAAATGAATTTTCTAGTTGCACCAATTGCTTTCATAATTCCAATTTCTCTTCTCCTTTCCATTATTGACATTATCATTGTGTTCATAACGCCTAGTCCACCAACTATAGCTGATATACCAGCAATTCCTAATGTAAAAAATTGTATCTGGTCAATTATTTTTCCAATTTGTTTTGTAAATTCTTCTGTAGTAACAGTAGTCACACCATCAATAGAATCTTCTATTGCATCTGCTACATCTGCTACATCTTTAACATCTTCAGGATAAACCATTATAATGGAATAATCTTCTCTATCTAAGAGTTCTTTTGCTGTTTGCATTGGTATCATAATTCCATAATCTACAGCAGGATTATCAAATTTTTCAATTATTCCTTTTATTTCTAATTCTGTTCCTTCAACTTCTATTGTATCCCCAACATCCAAATCCAAAGAATCAGCAATGTTATGACCAAGCACAGCAACATAAGTATCTCCTTCTTCTAGACCTTCTCCGTCTTCATATTCTATTGATCCTGCAGCATAAAGTTCTTCTTTTCCTGGATCTAAACCTATCTCATACATATTTGGCTGACCAAACATTTTTGTTCCTTCTAAATATCCAGATTTCATTATTATTGGTGCTACTTCTTTAACTCCATTTATATTTTCTATTTCTTGTAATGTCGATTCTGATATTCTGCTTTCAGACATTGCCATAAAAAGAGCTGCGTTTGATTTTTGAATAACTGTTATTTGGCCACTAACCTGTTCTAGCTGCTCTGATATCATAACTCTAAGGCCAGATGATATAGATCCTAAAGAAACTATAGCCCCTATGCCAATTGCAATACCTACAAGAGTTATAATTGTTCTAGTTTTTTGGCGTAAGATATTTTTTATAGCTAAATCTATCATTTTATCTGTGGAATATAGAATAGAATTAAAAATTTAAGTTTGTAATTATT
>CAYLKS010000079.1:0-11393 GCA_964384205.1 uncultured bacterium
TTTTATCTTTGTCTTTACACATTATCTTTCTTCTTTCTTTTTTTCCTCTTATTTTACATTATTTCTATATCAGACACAATTTATTATACACTATCATTTTTCTAAAATAAATGGATTTTAAAATTTAAATCTTTAAAAAAAGTCTTGACAAAAAAACATAATATGTTATAATGAAAGTTTATATTTTTTTTAGGAGAACAACCTAAAAAAGAGAGGATCATCATGATTTTAAATGGAGCGAGAATTATAGTAGAAAGCCTAAAAAAAGAGGGAGTCAAGTATATTTTTGGCTATCCGGGGGGAGCTGTTATCCCTTTATTTGATGAATTATTTATTAATGGGAAAGAGCTTAAATTAGTATCACCACGTCATGAGCAAGGCGCAACCCATATGGCTGATGGGTATGCTCGGTCTACTGGGGATGTTGGTGTAGTCATGGTGACATCAGGACCAGGAGCTACCAATACAGTAACAGGTATTGCAACAGCATATATGGATTCTGTGCCTTTAGTTGTTATAACGGGCCAGGTTTCTACATCAATGATAGGTTCAGATGCATTTCAAGAAATTGATATTATCGGTATTACAATCCCAATTACTAAAGCTAATTTTCTTGTTAAAGATGTGAACGATTTAGCATATACTATTAAACATGCTTTTCATTTAGCTAAAACTGGCCGCCCTGGACCGGTATTAATTGATATTCCGGTAGATGTACAGAAAGCAGAAACAGAGTTTATTTACCCTAAACAAACAGATATAAAAAGCTATAGGCCTAAAAAACATGGACATCCGAAACAAATAAAAGCAGCAATAGAATTACTAAAAAAAGCCCATAGACCAATATTGTTAGTAGGTGGAGGATGTGTTATATCGGATGCTCGAGAAGAAATTTTAAAATTTATAGACAAAGTAAAAGTACCGGTTCTTGCTACCTTAATGGGCAGAGGAGTTGTTCCAAGCGATCACCCTTTATACTTTGGTGGTTTAGGTATGCATGGCACATTTTATGGAAATAAAGCGGCTCAAAAGGCCGATTTAATAATAGCTTTAGGCGTTAGATTCTCTGATAGAATCACAGGAAATGCTAAAAAATTTGCAACAGATGCAAAAGTTATACATATAGATATTGACCCTGCAGAAATTGGCAAAAATGTTCCTGTTGATATTCCTATTGTAGGTGATATAAAAAATGTTATGCAGGAATTTAATAAAGTATTAGATTTTAAAATTGAATATAAAGAATGGTTAGATAAAATTAGGGGAGAAAAAATAAAATATCCGCTAACTTACAAAAAAGACAATGGCTTAAAACCTCAATACCTGATAGAACTTGCCTCAAAATATTTTCCAAAAGATAGAATTGTCATATCAGATGTAGGTCAAAATCAAATGTGGGTAGCTCAGTTTTTTGATATGTACTATCCGAAGTCATTTTTAACTTCCGGCGGATTAGGAACAATGGGATATGCCCTTCCTGCTGGTATTGGTGCAAAAGTGGGGAATCCTGACAAAGAAGTTCTAATTGTATCTGGTGATGGTGGATTTCAAATGAATATCCAGGAATTAATGACTATAGCACGATACAATTTTGCTGTAAAGATTTTAGTATTGGATAATAATTATCTTGGAATGGTTAGACAATGGCAAGAATTATTTTACGGGAAAAGATATTCAGCAACAGAGATGCATGATAATCCAGACTTTGCAAAACTGGCAGAAATAATTGGCATTAAATCTGTCACATTAGATAATCCTGATGATGCTGAAAAGGTTATGAAGGAATTTGCTGAATCAAAAGAAAGTATGCTTATACATGCTTATGTAGAAAAAGAAGAAAATGTTATGCCAATGGTACCTCCTGGTGCTACATTGGCTGATACAATGAGCGTTTAGCAAGGGAATAATTATGGAAGAAAACAAAGGTATTTTATCGGTTTTAGTTTATAATAAGCCTGGAGTATTAACAAAAATAGCAGGGCTTTTTACAAGACGAGGTTTCAATATTGATAGCATTGCTGTTGGTGAAGGTAAAGAAGAAGGAATTTCTCGGCTTACCATTACTGTTAATGACGTAAAAAAAGAGATTTTAGAGCAAATTCAAAAACAGCTATACAAAATTTTAGAAGTAATAAAAGTTTCAAAGATAGATCCTGTTTATAAAGTTGAGAGAGAATTAGCTCTAATAAAAATAAAATTTAATAAAAATATAAAAGCAGATGTATTTCAGCTTATTAATTTATTTGATGGGAAGATTATAGATGCTGGAAAAGATGGTGTTATTGTAGAGGTTACAGGTTCTTCTAATAAAGTTGAATCATTTATTAGATTATTAGATAAAAATACCATTGTAGAAATAGTACGCAGCGGTAATGTTGCAATGGATAGATTATTAAAAAAATAATAAAACCAAAGGAGAATTAAAATGGCTATGAAAGTTTACAAAGAAAAAGACGTAAATTTTGATTTATTAAAGGATAAAACTATTGCTATTTTAGGCTATGGAAGCCAGGGGCATGCTCATGCTTTAAATCTTAAAGATAGCGGTTGTAATGTAATTGTCGGATTACGCAAAGATAGTAAAAGTATTGAAAAAGCAAAAGCAGCGGGGCTGGATGTTGTTACAGTTGATGAAGCTGTTAAAAAAGCAGATATGATTATGGTTTTATTACCAGATGAATTACATCAAGAAGTTTATGAAACTAAGATTAAAGATAATCTTTCAGAAGGCAAGATGTTATTATTTGCTCATGGTTTTTCAATCCATTTTAATCAAATTATACCACCAAAAAATATTGATGTTGCAATGGTTGCACCAAAGGGACCTGGTCATTTAGTAAGAAGAGAATTTCAACAGGGTAGAGGAGTACCTGCCCTAATAGCTGTATATCAAGATTATACAGGAAAAGCAAAAGACTTAGCACTTGCTTATGCAATGGGACTCGGTGCTACACGTTCTGGTGTCTTAGAAACTACTTTTAAAGAAGAAACAGAAACTGATTTATTTGGAGAACAAGCTGTTTTATGCGGTGGTGTTACATCTTTAATGAAAGCTGGTTTTGAGACATTGGTAGAAGCAGGTTATCAACCAGAAATGGCGTATTTTGAATGTATTAATGAAATGAAATTAATTGTAGACTTGATTTATGAAGGTGGTTTTTCATATATGAGATATTCTATCAGTAACACAGCAGAATATGGTGATTATATTACTCAAAATAAAATTATTACAGAAGAAACAAAGAAAAGCATGAAAAAAATATTAGAAGATATACAAACTGGCAGATTTGCAAAAGATTGGATTTTAGAAAACAAAGCTGGCCGTCCTTCATTAAATGCAATGAGGAAAATAGAAAAAGAACATCCAGCTGAAAACGTGGGCAAGGAACTTAGAAAATTAATGCCATGGTTAGAAGATAAAAATAAGGATTAATATATGCGTAGTGATGCTGCTAAATCAGGATTAGAAAGAAGCCCCCATCGTTCTTTGTTAAAGGCGATGGGAGTTAGCGATAAAGAAATAAAAAAGCCTTTTATTGGAATTGCAAACTCTTTTAATGAAATAATTCCAGGGCATATTCATTTAAGGAAAATAGCAGATTCTGTTAAAAGTGGTATAAGAGAAGCAGGTGGAGTTCCTTTTGAGTTTCCTGTTATAGGAATATGCGATGGTATTGCTATGGATCATAAGGGAATGAAATTTTCCTTGCCTTCCAGAGAATTGATAGCAGATTCAATAGAGCTGGTAGCAAATGCGATGCCATTTGATGGATTGGTGTTCATAACTAATTGTGATAAAATTACGCCGGGCATGATTATGGCTATGGGACGATTGAATATACCATCTGTAATCATAAGCGGCGGACCTATGCTTGCAGGATTGCATAATGGTAAAAAAATTGATCTGGTATCCGTTTTTGAGGCTGTTGGTAAGGTAAAAATTGGCGAAATGTCTGAAGAAGAATTATTAGAAATCGAAAACAAAGCATGTCCTGGAGCTGGTTCTTGTGCGGGGCTTTTTACTGCAAATTCAATGAATTCTTTAAGTGAGGCATTGGGTATTGCTTTGGTTGGAAATGGTTCTATTCCTGCTGTTTTTGAAGGAAGGGTTCAGATGGGTAAACATGCTGGTGAAATTCTAATGGAACTTGTTAAAAATGATATAAAACCAAGAGATATTGTTACAGAAAAATCTTTATATAATGCTGTTGCATTAGATGTTGCAATGGGAGGTTCTTCTAATACTGTTCTACATTTAACAGCAATTGCTGATGCATTTGGGATTGATTTTTCAATTGATTTATTTGATCAATTAAGTCAGAAAATTCCTCATATTTGTAATCTTTCGCCTGTTGGTCCTCATAGAATGGAAGATTTATATCAAGCAGGCGGCGTATATGGGGTTTTAAAAAGGCTATATGATGCAGATTTATTAAAAAAAGAAGCAATGACTATTTATCAGCAAAGTATGGGAGAACTTGTAAAAAATGTGAAAATAACAAATGATGATGTTATAAGACCTTTGGATAAACCATACCATAAAGAAGGTGGTATTGCGGTATTATATGGAAATCTGGCAAAAAACGGTGCTATAGTGAAAATATCTGGGGTGCCAGATAAAATGCGATACCATAAAGGACCTGCTGTTGTTTTCGAAGATGGAGAAGACGCAACAAAAGCAATTCTTGACGGTAAAATCAAAGAAGGAGACGTTATAGTTATAAGGTATGAAGGGCCAAAAGGTGGGCCTGGTATGCGTGAAATGTTATCCCCCACATCAGCTATTGCTGGAATGGGATTATTAGATAAAGTTGCCTTAATAACAGATGGGAGATTTTCCGGAGGCTCTCATGGCGCAGTAATTGGGCATGTCTCTCCAGAAGCAGCCGATAAAGGAGTAATTGCTGCTGTTAAAAACGGAGATATAATCGAAATAGATTTTGATAAAAGAAAGTTAAACTTATTGGTGGATGATAAAGAAATTCAAGAAAGATTAAATAATCTGCCTGAATTCCAACCTCAAGTAGAGGAGCAGGTTTTACGGAGATATTCTTATTTTGTTCGTTCTGCAGATACAGGAGCAACTTTTAAAAAATTATAAAATAGGTTAATAATTATGGAAAGCAATAAATTAACAATTCTTGATACAACATTACGTGACGGTGCTCAAGGAATAGGAGTCACTTTTTCTCTTCAAGATAAACTAAAAATTGCCAAAATGTTAGATGATTTAGGGATAGATTTTATAGAAGGTGGTTGGCCTGGTTCCAATCCTAAAGATATGGCATTTTTTAATGAAGTGAAAAAAATTAAATTTAACCATGCTAAAATATCCGCTTTTAGTTCAACAAAAAGGGCTAAAATAAAAATAGAAGAAGACCAAAATATTCAAAATTTAATAAAAGCAGAAACTCCTGCTGTCACAGTATTCGGCAAAACATGGGATCTTCATGTAAAAAAAGCTCTAAAAATTAGTTTAAAAGAAAATTTAGAACTCATATATGATACAATTCAATATCTCAAAAGATATGCTAATATTGTGATATATGATGCAGAACATTTTTTTGATGGATATAAAGCTAATCCCAAATATGCTATTGAAACACTTAAAGCAGCATCTGAGGCTGGCGCTGATATCATTACTCTGGCAGATACAAATGGCGGAAGCTTATGGTTCGAAATTGAAGAAATTATAAACAAAACTAAAATATCAATTACAAAAGCATTAGGCATACATGCTCATAATGATTCTGAACTTGCAGTTGCAAATACTTTAGCAGCTGTAAAAGCAGGCATATTACACGTTCAAGGGACAATAAATGGGTTAGGCGAACGATGTGGCAATGCAAATCTTTGTAGCATTATCCCAAATCTACAATTAAAAATGGGATACTCTATAATTTCCGAAGAACAATTAAAAAAACTGACATATATTTCCAGAACAATATCTGAGCTTTCCAACAGGCCACCTAATCCGAATCTTCCATTTGTCGGAGATAACGCCTTTGCTCATAAAGGTGGTGTACATGTATCAGCTGTATTAAAAGATCCCAAAACTTATGAACATATCGACCCGCAACTTGTGGGAAATACTCGCAATATTTCCGTATCGGAGTTATCAGGAAAAAGCAATATAAAAGAAAAATTAAAAGAATTGGGTCTGGAAAACTACATTGATAATTCATTATTAAACAAACTATTGAAAAAAATCAAAGAATTAGAATCTCGGGGATATCATTTTGAAGGAGCAGATGCTTCTCTGGAATTATTGATAAAGTCATTCTTAAATAAGACCAAACAATATTTTTCATTAAAAGGATTTAGAGTATTTATCTGGAAAAATTCAGAAGAACAATCTCTTGTATCAGAAGCCACTATTAAGGCAGAAGTTCCCAAAGAAATAGCGCAAACAATGGGGTATGATTTATGTTATGAACATACAACAGCAGATGGGGACGGCCCGGTGGAAGTTCTTGATAAAGCTCTTAGAAAAGTATTAGAAAAATTCTACCCTTCTTTAAAAGAAGTTAAATTAACAGACTACAAAGTTAGAATCTTAAATGAACAAGCAGCAACCAAAGCAACTACAAGAGTATTGATTTTTTCTAATGACGGTAAAAGAAATTGGGGAACAGTTGGGGTATCTGACAATATAATCGAAGCATCATGGATTGCTCTAACCGATGCTTTCAAATTTAAATTAATGAAAGATGATGAAGAAAGGGGCAGATAAAATGAGTAAAGAAATAATAATTTTTGATACTACTTTAAGAGATGGAGAGCAATCACCCGGCGCATCTATGTCCCTCGAACAAAAACTAAAATTAGCTATAGAATTAGAAAGATTAGGTGTAGATATTATAGAAGCAGGTTTTCCGGTATCATCTCCTGTACAATTTGAAGCTGTCTCTGAAATATCAAAAGCTGTTTCTAATGTAAAAATCGCAGCATTAGCAAGATGTACCAAAAAAGATATTGACGCTGCTTATGAATCATTAAAAGATGCAAAAAATAAAGTATTACATATATTTATTGCAACATCTCCATTACATAGAAAATATAAACTACGAAAGTCAAAAGAAGAAATACTGGAGACTATTCAAGAGCATATCGAATATTCTAAAAAATACTTTGATGAAATAGAATTCTCTGCTGAAGATGCTTCCCGCACAGAACCAGAATTTTTATATGAAGTAATAAAACTTACTGCAAATTTAGGAGTTAAGACATTTAATATACCAGATACTGTGGGATATGCAATTCCTAATGAATTTGGTAATTTAATAAAATCTGTATATGACAATGTTCCAGAAGCTAAAAATATTAATATTTCCGTACATTGCCATAATGATCTGGGACTTGCTGTGGCAAATTCCATCGCAGCAATACAAAATGGTGCAAACCAGGTTGAGGTGACTTTAAATGGTATTGGTGAACGAGCTGGCAACTGCGCATTGGAAGAACTTGTTATGGCGATTAATGTGAGAAAAGATCTCCTCGATTTTCAAACTGGCATTAAAACAGAATTTTTATACCCTACTTCAAAATTATTACAAAATATAACAGGACTATTAATTCCTCGAAATAAACCAATATTTGGTGATAATGTATTTGCTCACGAATCCGGAATTCATCAAGATGGTGTTTTGAAATATAAAGAAACTTATGAAATTATGAAACCGGAAACAATCGGTAGAAAAATTGAGAATATTGTATTAGGAAGACATTCCGGCAAGCATGCTCTAAGAAAAAAATTAGAACAATATGGCTTACAATTAACAGAAGAAGAATTTGAGGAAGCCTTTAAACAATTTACTATAATAGCAGATAAGAAAAAAGAAGTTTTTGATGAAGATTTACTTCAAATTATTTCAAATATACTCGGCAAAGTTGAAAAAGGATACAAATTAAAATATTTTCATGTATTTTCGGGAAATAGTATTTTACCAACAGCATCTATAAAGCTTGTAGGAAAGGATGAAGAAAAAATTGCTACAGCAGTAGGAGATGGACCTGTAGATGCTATTTATAATGCTATTGATTCTGCTTTAAATATCAAATGTAAATTAAAAGAATATATATTACAGAGTGTCGGTTCGGGCAAGGATGCTCTTGGACAGGTAAAAATCATATTAGAAATTAGCAATAAAGATTTTGTCGGCAAAGGAATATCTACAGATGTTGTTGAAGCATCAGCTCTTGCTTATATTAATGCAATTAATAATTATTATTTCAATCAATATTTTAACAATGGAGAATCGAATGAGTAAAAAGACAATGACCCTGAAATTATTTGAAAAAAAATTACAAAAAGAATTAAAAATAGGTGAATTTGTATTAGTGGAAGTTGACAAAGCACTG
This sequence comes from uncultured bacterium, assembly GCA_964384205.1. Lineage (GTDB taxonomy): Bacteria > JAGOEH01 > JAGOEH01 > JAGOEH01 > CAYLKS01 > CAYLKS01. Next base: position 8,362 of record CAYLKS010000079.1, read on the forward strand.
GGAAATGACATAACAGCTCCAGTTGCAATAAATGAATTTGAAAAAATCAATAATGAATGCCCTGTCTATGATCCTGATCAAATCATCCTTGTACCTGATCATTTCACTCCAAATAAAGATATAAAATCTGCTATGCAGGTTAAAAAAGTAAGAGAATTTGCTAAAAAATATAATATAAAAAATTTCTTTGAAGTTGGTAGAGTTGGGATTGAACATGTGCTATTACCAGAGCAAGGCCTGGTAAAATCATGGGATATTGTTGTTGGGGCTGATTCTCATACATGCACTTACGGTGCTCTTGGGGCATTTTCTACAGGTGTTGGGTCTACTGATTTAGCAGGTGTATTCTTAACAGGTAAAGCATGGTTTAAAATTCCAGAATCTTTAGGAGTACGATTAAAAGGGAAATTCAATAAATATGTTTCTGGAAAAGATTTAATTCTTAAACTTATCAAAATTTTAGGTGTAAATGGAGCAAATTATAAAGCTATTGAATTTTTTGGAGAAGGAGTCACAAATATTTCAATGGATTCCAGATTTACAATATCAAATATGGCAATAGAAGCAGGAGGAAAGGCAGGGATATTTCCAATAGATCACATAACAAAAGAATATGAAAAACAAAGAGGATTTGATGTTGAGACCTTAGAACCAGATGAAGATGCTCCATTTATAAAAATTTTAGAAATAGACTTATCAGAAATTAAATCTCAGGTGGCTTATCCATTTTTACCATCAAATTGTAAAGATATAGATGAAGCTTATGAAGATAAAATCAAAATTGATCAGGTAGTAATAGGAAGCTGCACAAATGGTAGAATTTCTGATTTAAGAGAAGCTGCAGAGATAATAAAAGGACATAAAGTTGCAGAACATGTTAGGTGTATAATCTTCCCTGGCACACAAGAAATATATAAACAAGCAATTTCTGAAGGATTAATTCAAGTATTCCTGGATGCACAATGTGCAATTGCTCCTCCGACATGCGGACCATGTCTTGGTGGGCACATGGGAATCCTTGCTGAAGGTGAAAAAGCTGTATCAACTACAAATAGAAATTTTGTCGGAAGAATGGGGCACATAAAAAGTGAAGTTTACCTTGCATCTCCTGCTGTTGCTGCTGCTTCTGCTGTGGCTGGTATAATTGCAGGGCCTGAAAATTTATAAAATAGGAGTTTTTTAATGGAACTAAAAGGCAAAGTTTTTAAATTTGGTGATAACATAAATACCGATGAAATAATACCTGCTCGATATTTATCAACGTCTGATCCTTATGAATTAGCTAAATATTGCATGGAGGATGCAAGAGCAGGCTTTGGGCAACGTGAGGATATAAAAGGCAGTATTATCGTTGCAGGTGAAAATTTTGGATGCGGTTCATCTCGTGAACATGCGCCAATTTCTATCAAATATGCTGGCATTTCTTGTGTTATTGCTAAAGATTTTGCAAGAATATTTCTCAGAAATTGTATTAATATCGGACTGCCAATAATTGAAATGCCAGATACTGATGAAATTGATGAAGGTGATGAATTAAAAATTAATTTCGATCAAGGCATCATTATGAATCTGACAAAAAAGAAAGAATATAAAATCAATCCTTATCCTGATTTTTTACAAAATATAATAAAATCCGGTGGATGGTTGAACTATGCAAAGACTCTACTAAAAAATAAGGAGCAAGAATGAAACATAAAATCGCTGTGCTTAGTGGAGACGGTATAGGCCCAGAAGTTATGGAACAAGCTCTAAAGGTATTGGATAAAATTTCTAAATTATATAATTTTGAATATGAAATCAAAGAAGCTTTGATTGGTGGTTGCGCTATTGATAAATTCGGTACTCCTTTTCCTGACACAACAAAAGAAATTTGCTTAAATTCAGATGCTGTTTTACTGGGAAGCATTGGTGGTCCCAAATGGGATAATTTACCACCTGAAAAAAAACCTGAAATTGGAGGACTGCTTGCCTTACGCAAAATGTTAAAATTATATGCAAACATAAGACCTGTTATTTTGTTTAATGAATTAAAATATATCTCGCCTTTAAAATTGAATAATAATTCTAAAATTGATCTGGTAACTGTTAGAGAATTAGCGAGTGGAATCTATTTTGGCCAGCCTAAACTGCTTAATGATGATAAAGCTTATGACACAATGGTATATCAAAAAAAAGAAATTGAAAAAATAGCAAGGATTGCTTTTGAACTTGCTCGTCAGAGAAATAAAAAAGTTATTTCTGTAGATAAAGCAAATGTTTTATATTCATCTATGTTATGGAGAAAAACAGTTGCAGAAGTATCTCAAGATTATCCTGATATAGAAGTTTCCAATATGTATGTCGATAATGCTGCTATGCAACTTATATTGAATCCATTACAGTTTGATGTAATATTAACCTCAAATCTATTTGGTGATATTCTCTCCGATGAATCAGCCGCTATTGCCGGCTCACTGGGAATGTTACCTTCTGCTTCATTATCAGATGATAAAAATCTACCGCATCTATTCGAACCAGCTGGAGGTTCTGCCCCTGATATTGCAGGTAAAAATATTGCAAATCCTATTGCGCAAATTTTATCTGTTGCTCTTTTATGTTTTTATTCTTTAGACCAAAAAGATGCCTATAAATCCATATTTAACGCTGTATCTCAGGTTATAAAAGAAGGCTTCAGAACCAAAGATATATATAGTGATTCTTTTGAGGGGTTAAGGTTAGTTTCTACTAAAGAAATGGGCAAAGAAATTATTAACAGATTATCATAAAATCAGAAAATAAAGTCTATAAAAAAGGAAAGGGAAATAATTCCCTTTCCTCTTTGTTATTTTATTTAAAAATCAAATAAACGGATCAACCGAATCTAACATGAGAGTTCAAATTGATCTAAAGTAATAGTTATGATTATTTATATTTTTATATTTTAAATTACCTATTTTTACGGATAGTTGCGTTAGGTATCTGAATGGACAAATCTGATAGTGTATAATAAATTGTGTCTGGAATAGAAATAATGTAAAATAAGAGGAAAAAAA
>CAYLKS010000080.1:0-11332 GCA_964384205.1 uncultured bacterium
ATGAAACCAGGGAAAAATTAAATATCAAATGGCAAGAATGTATGAATTCAACAGCTCCATACCAAATAAAAAACAGATATGCAATCTATTTATATCAAAATATAATAATATCCTACTACCAGGCACTATATGGCGAAATAGGCAATCAATCATATTCTTATAAAATAAAAAAGTATTTTAAAAACCTTTTTAAAAAATCCATATCAACAGAAGAAGAAAAAATTTTTGAAAATATAATGAATTTTTTTGAATGGTCAAAAAATTTTAATTTAATAAAAAAATAATATTGAATAAAAAAACATATTTATTATATTAAAATAAAAAAAGGAGGACTATGTGCTAAATTACATCTGGTCATTTTTAATACTAATTTCATTAATTATAGGTGCTATAAATGGTAAATTAGAGGAAGTAACCAAAGCAGCAATTGACTCAGCAAATTTTTCTGTAAAACTTGCATTAGGCTTGATTGGTGTTATGGCATTCTGGCTTGGAATTATGAAAATAGCAGAAAAAGCCGGATTTATAAAAATTTTAGCAAAAACAATAAAACCTATTACAAAATTCTTATTCCCTGATATACCTAATGATCATCCAGCGCTTGGCTCAATATTAATGAATATGAGTGCAAATTTTTTAGGATTAGGAAATGCTGCTACCCCATTAGGATTAAAAGCAATGGAAGAATTACAATCATTAAATAAAAATAAAAAAGTTGCAAGCAATGCAATGGTAACATTTCTTGCAATGAATACAGCATGCCCAGTATTAATCCCTGCTACTGTTATAGCAATTAGAAGTTCTGCTGGTTCACAATCCCCTACTGCTATTATTGGAACAACCCTGATTGCTTCTCTTTCAGCATTTACTGCAGCAATAACTGCTTCTAAGATATTAGAAAAATTATCTATTTTCTCTTATGAAAAAGCAGAAAAGGAGCTTGAAAATGAAATGGATTAAAAAAATGCTTTTTTTAATATTACCATTTATAACATTTTTTAATATAACCAATGCTGATATAATAAATGTAAAAAAATTAGAAGATGAAAATATAAAAATACTTAGTATAAATCCAGATCCATCAAAAAAGATAGATACTTTATTTTATGGTTTTTCTTTTGAATATCAAATACTGAATCCCATTGATACTATAAACAATATCATTATAAAGCTTTCTTCAAAAAAGCAAAATAAGACCTATTCTCTAAACAAAAATGAAATTAATTTAGAAAAAATAAACAATATTTATAAAGCAAATATAAAAGACTCATTATATTTGCTAAGAGGAGATAGTATCACAATATCTATCTTATTTATAAATAAGACAAATTTTATTATTAAAGAAGATAATTTTATATATAAAACAATACTACCAACGCCCAATCTCTTTATTAAAATTACAAATATTTTGTCTATTGTGGCAATACCCTTGTTTATTTTTATAGTAATAATAGTTGGACTCTATAAAAAATTAAAAGTATATGAACTTTTTATAGAGGGCGCTAAAGATGGATTTACTATCGCAATAAAAATTATACCTTATCTTGTAGCAATACTGGTAGCAATATCAATGTTCAGAGCTTCAGGAGCATTAGATTATTTCACAAAATTAATAAGTCCATTAACAAATTTAGTAGGATATCCTCCTGAAGCAATACCAATGGCAATAATGCGCCCATTATCTGGTGGTGGTGCTCAGGGTATAATGGCAGAAATACTAAAAACCCATGGGCCTGATTCATTTATAGGACTGTTAGTATCAACTATGTTTGGAAGTACAGAAACAACATTTTATGTATTAGCTGTTTATTTCGGTGCAATCTCTATAAGAAAAACAAGACATGCGGTTATTTCTGGATTAATTGGTGATTTTGTAGGACTCACCGCTGCATTTATTATTTGTAAACTCGTATTCTAACTACTTTAGATATATTAAAGCAAAAACATTTAATTGCCTATTTTATATACTATTGATTTTGTATATGATAAATGTTTTCTAAATATAGAACTTATTTATTTATGGTTAATTAGCCAAGTACCTACCTTAAAAATTACCATCTATATTAATTAGTCTGATCTTAATATTGTGTATTTTAAATATATTAATCAATTCTTATTACTCTAAACCCAACATCTTCCCTTCTTGTAGCCGGGTGCAGGGAAAATTTTATTTTATTATGAAATATATCAGTGAAATTTTGAAATTTAAAACTACCACCTCTTAAAATAAATTTATCTCCAACCTTACTGGAAGTCCATTCTAAAGCATTACCAAGAAGATGGCAAACACCTTCATAACTTTTACCATCAAAATGAGAATATTCACTACATGGCTTCTGAACACTATCAGATTCTGCAAAAACAAGATAAGAAGATATAAATGTATTACCCCATGGAAAATCTCTAAAAGGCAATGAATAAATAATAGAATCTGTATAAACTGTATCAATATATTCAGGTCCAGTTGCTACTCTTTCCCATTCAATTTGATCTGGGATTTTAAATTTTGCATTAAATTTATCATTTAGCCAATTTACATAAGCCTCTGCTTCATAATAAGAAATCCCAACCACAGGTGCATCTGGATCAGAAGATATTGATTTGTTATAGTAAGTTACTGTTCCCCATCCTTTTGGCACATACCATTGACTATCTGTTTTTACCTGCCATCCCTCATCACTCCAATACTGCTGTTTATAATAACCACTATCTAAAACAAATTGAACATATTCTTTATTCATAACTTCATAAACACCACAAAAAAACTTTCCTTCTTTTAATCTTCTTATAGGAATCTCGTCCTGATAAAAATGTTTCGTCTTTAATGGTAAATAAAGAGTATCTCCAGAACTAATATTAACTGTATCATATATAAAATTTAAACTATCTCTACTAAATCTTCTAACCAAATAATTATCATAATCTTTCAAAAATTTACACCATACTAATGAACGGCTATCAATCAATTTTATATAAGTGATGTCATTCTCAAAAGTAGTATCATAAACTGCTTCCTGATAAAGAGTATCATTACCATAATAAAAATATTTTTCTGGTATATAAATCATCTCTGGTGTTGTAATTTCTAAAATATTATCCCCTATATTAATCTCTTTATTATATTGATCTGTTAATAAAATTTCAAAATTATAATAATTATCCTGAATTTTATCTGAAGCTTTTAAACTAAAACTAATTTTATCTCCACTGGTAAAACCTGATGAAATAGTATATTCTATAATAGAATCCTCTATTAATTTTGCATCTTGTGGTTTTAGTATATCTACATTTACTGTATCATTATCAGGATCAAAAACTTTTATAGTATCTCTAAAAATTGAATTAATTTTTGTTGAATAAGGAGGCTTAAAATTAAAAATCGGCATACTATTATATACATAATAAGACAATGTATCATTTATCTCATTAGCCTTATATCTAAGCACATATAAGACCTTATCTTCTCTCTTTACTCCCTTTTCCACTTGATATTTAATATTATCAAAACTATAAGTTACAATAGGTTCAAAAATAGAATCCCTAACATTATAACTACTGTCGTAAACTTTTTGAATATATGAAACTTCAAATTCAAAATCTTCCTTTTTGATTTTTTCCAATGGATAAAACTTATTATAAAAATAATACCTTAAATAACTAACAAGGTTATTGTTCTCTTTTCTAATATTTAATAAATTTATACCTCCGATATTCATTCTCTGTAAAAAGTCTATTATATAATTTATAGATTTGGTATTATAAAATACTATTTTATTATTATCACTATCTAAATAAAAACACAATTTATTATCATCCCATTGCAAAATACTATTACCATTAATAAAATTATTATATTTTTTATAAAAAATTGTTCTTAAATCTAAAGAATCTCCTACTTTAACAGAATCAAGTTTATTAGCAAATTTAAAATATTTAAACAAGCTATTAATTGAATCACAAACAACATACTTATCATATTTATTAAAAAACAATAAAGCAGGATTTATTTCCCATATAATTTTATTAAAATCTACTAACCATTTGTTTGATATAAAATTCTCTTCTATTTTACTATAATCTGGGATATTTAATGAATCTACTACTAAAGAATCTCCATAACTCAAAGGCGTATAGCTAAAATAAAGATAATCTAAACTGTCCAATATGTCAAACTGCACTAAATCTTTTACAAAAAAATATGGCAGAGAAATAAGCAGATATTTGTTTGGAAAATTTTCCTTATAAATTGGTTTAAATTTTTTTATAAAATCAACAAAAAAATTTATATTAGAAGTAGTTATAGAATTTGAATAGTCAACATTAATTCCATCAAAATTTTTACTTCCAAAAGTCTTTAGCTTTTGTATAATTAAATCTATATGATTTTGAACATTTTGATCATTGTTTAACTCATTTACAATTTTTTTATTAGCATCAGAATAAAAATTTAATATTATTTTAGGAATATGAAAGTCCGTGCTTTTTTTCAATAATAAAGGCTCAATGATCTCATCTAATGATTTTACTTTAAAATAATTATAATTATATAAAACAGGCACATCAGATGGTAACTCATAATCTGGCAACCCATTAAAACCATCATATGATACTGGCATTCTAATTGATAATATATGATTTATGGTATCTGCTGGAGATTTTAACAATCCTAACGAAAAAATTGCACTGCCCTTATTCGAAATAGACCATATATTTTTACTTCTATAATCAATAAAACTATTTAATATTTTCAAATTCCCCTTATAAATTTCAGAAATCGAAAGATACAGGGGATCAGAAACATCACTAATATTTTTATAATAAAAGTTAATCTTATAATTAGATTTGAGAGTATCTATATTCGAACTATCTGCTGATAAAAATTTTAATTCAATATTTCTTAAATTAGAACTCCAATCATCAGGATAACTTATCTTTTCTCTATTATGTGTAATTTCCAATAATAAATCATTATCTTCATTTTTAGTGTCAACAACAACAGAAAAAATATCATAGTAAAATATAGTATCTTTAATTCCCTTACTTATCTGATATTCCTGTTTCTCGTAACCAGAATTGTTTTTATCCTTATTATCAGTGCTACTACAGGAAAATATAATCAATAAGCTAAAAATAAATAAAAATAATCTCATCATTCTATTTTATATGAACTACCTTAAAAACTTTATACTGCTTTTTATAATTTACAACAATAAAATAGATTCCCGAAGGTACATTAGAGAAATCTAAATAATTTTTTCGCTGCATAATATCGATCTTCCTTCCATTAACATCATAGCCAAAAAAAGAACCATTATCATTAAGCGCAGAGAAAAACAATTTATCTCTAAAAGGATTAGGATAAAATACAAAATTTTTAAAAACACTATTGAATGTTTTATTTAGTTCTCCACTATTAATAATAGAATCACATATATAGAATAAAGAATCAAAAGTTATCTTATTACAATATCCCTCATACTCCACAAGAAATAAACTATCGTAATAAAAAGCTAAATATGGAATTATATCTATCTTTGTTTTCAAATAAGTATTTTCTGCAAAAAATATAAAATTAGTATCTATATTTGAAAATAAAGTATCTTTCCATGCCCTTATTAAAGGAACAGGCTCATTCGATATTATAAAAAAATCAACATCCCTGCCACTTGCCTCTTTCCAATCCATAAAATCATTTATCTGTAATCTTGAATATAAATTATAAGTCCTTATAAAACTTAAAATCACTATTTTCCCCTGATAGTCATTTAATAAATCAACAGTATCATTATCTATAGTAGGATAAACAAATTGAGGGGCAATATCATATTGACCAAATGTTATTATTTTAAATAAAATAACTATTACAAAAATTCTTTTAAACATCGTTTTATTAAATAAATGAAAATAAAACAAAAATCAAGACTTTTTTATCAATTTCAACAAAATATAACATTCAATAAAATTAAAATACAATCTTGACTTTTCAAAAAATATTTGATAATATTAACTAAATTTAACTAAAATAAAAAAGGAGTCAAAAATGAAAATTAGTAAAACTCTATTATTAATATCTATCTTATTAATACAAAATACATTAATATTTGCAAAATGGCATTCTTTTGAAGAAGGATTATCTCTTGCTATAAAACAGAAAAAACCTATGTTAGTAGATTTTTACACCAACTGGTGTCACTGGTGTAAAGTTATGGATGAAAAAACTTTTAATGATCCCACAGTCAAAGAATATTTATCAAAAAATTTTATAACTGCTAGAATATTGGCAGATAGTAAAACTGATAGCACAACTTATATAAATAAAACTTATCCTAATAATGTATTTACTTCTGCTATGGGAATCACTGGTTTTCCATCTCTTGTATTCTTCGATAAAAATGGCAAACCTTTAACTAAGATACCTGGCTATATACCACCAGAAAAATTTATTAACATCTTAAAATATATTCATAAAGAACTATATTTAAAAAATATCAACTTTGAAGATTATTTAAACAATCCTAACAAATATTAATATTTTTAAAATTCAAAATCTTTGTAATTTTCATATAAAATTTATATTGATATTTTTGTGCACTTTTATTAAAATTATATGAAAATTACAAGGAGGATTTTATGAAAAACTATGTAATTTTAGGTCCAGGACAAGCTGCTCAATATATTGGAATGGGAAAAACATTTTATGAAACTTCTGATATTTGCAAAAATATTTTTATTAGTGCAGAAAAAATAACAGGGGTAGATGTCAGAAAATTATCATTTGAGGGCCCAGAAGATATATTAACAAGAACTGATAATGTTCAAGTTTGTATAACCACTGTTAGCATTGCATCTTTAGAATACCTAAAAAATCAAAAAAATATCAATATTATTGCAACAGCTGGACATTCATTAGGTGAATACACAGCTCTATTTGCAAGTGGAGTATTCGACTTGGAAACAGTTTTAAAAGCAGTTCAAATCAGAGGAAAATTAATGCAAGAAGCAGCAGATAAATACAAAGGCGGCATGCTTGCTGTAATAGGAATGAAATTAGAAAAAATCCAGGAATTGACAGACGAATTAGCAAAAGAAGGTATTATCAATATTGCAAATCTAAATTCTCCAAAACAAATTATTCTCTCTGGCGAAGAAAAAATGATTAAAAAAGCAGCAGAAAGATTCAAAGAAGCTGGTGCAAAAAAAGTTGTGCCACTAAATGTAAGCGGTGCATGGCATTCTAAACTAATGGAAACCGCTGCCGAAGGTATGAAAAATTTTTTAGATAATGTTACTCTCAATCCTCCCAAATTACCCATTTTTTCTAATGTTACAACTCAACAATATTCAAATGATCCTTCTGAAATAAAAGCTCTTCTTGTCAAGCAAATCATCTCCCCCGTAAATTGGATTGAAGAATTTAATAATATCAAAAATTTTGCTGGTGGAAATTCTGTTGAAAATTTTCAATTTTTAGAACTTGCTCCAAATAAAATACTGGCTGGTATCAATAAACAAAATGATAGATCCATACCTACTATTTCTTTTGATAATCCAGAATTAATTAATGAAATATAATTCAAAATAGGTGGAAATATAGTTTCCACCTATTTTGATATATTTTTATTAATCAGTTAGGCAAATACATTTTTTTTAAATCTATTCTAATATTTTATTTTGATACTAAGTAATTCTCTAATAAAAAAATTTTCCAATTATTAATATAAAAGAACTCTTACTAAAATAAAGATTATAAAACTATAAATAAACATATTATATTTTGTCTAATATCATATTTCCACTAAAAAAAAATAACTCTTGACTTTTATTATTAAATTTCTATAATAAGGAATTTCTTAGAAAGGATGGAAAAATGTTTAGTGAAAAAATTTCTTTCTTTTTAATTGTAGATTTAGCCGGAGTTGTAGTATTTGCTATTAGTGGTATATTAACTGCTGGGAAAAAAGGAATGGACCTTTTTGGTATAATTGTTATATCTATTGTTACCGCAATAGGTGGAGGAACAATTAGAGATTTACTATTAAATAGATTCCCTATTTTCTGGATGTCTAATCCTGGATATTTAATTATTATTATTATAACAGCAATTTTATCCGTTAGTTATCTTAAGAAATATAAAATTCCATTTAAAGCTCTCCTTATTGCTGATGCTTTAGGACTTGCATTCTTTACAATAACAGGAACAAAAATCGCGTATCAATCTGGACAACATTTTCTTGTCTCAATTATTATGGGAACAATAACCGGGGTCGCTGGCGGCATGGTAAGAGATATTTTAAGTGCCGAAATTCCACTAATTTTAAGGCGAGACATATACGCAACTGCTTCAATTGTAGGAGCAATTCTATACATAAGCATCGTTAATTTTGTCCCAGAAAATATAGCTATGGTTGTAGGAGTAATTTCAATCTTTTCCTTAAGAATGCTGGCAATAATTTTTAAATTAAAATTGCCAATTATTCATATAGAACATTAGTATTTATTATTCAATAACAATCCTCCAATTATTATTTTCTTTAATATTAATCTCAGAAGAATTTAACAAATATTCTTCTATAAGTTTACGAATAGGTTCATAAATTATTTTAATAACTTCGCAATCATATAATCTCATTAACTGTTGAGCTCTATAGCTATTTACAGCAACAGTATATATTGAATCAATATAAAACTGTTTACCATTTATTAAACCATCAATCATCACTTTAGTTTTTCCATTTTTTTCATAAATAATGTGATATTTAAGCCCTTCCAAAATATCAAAATTGTAACCCGGTATATCTTTATTAATTTTTAATGAATCACCTTCTCTGTAATAATATTTTGACATTTCTAATATATGCTTATAAATATCATTCCCTTTCATTTTCAATACATATAAAGTATTTTCATAAGGATACAATGCAAATAAATCTTTTCTTTTAATAAAACCTTCTTTGATATTTATATTGGTACTAAAAGAAGATGTAATAGATATTTGCGCTCCTGATTTATCTAACTGAACTTTATTAATCAAATCAATAAGAGGAGTATCTTCTAATCTACTGTTTTCAGAACTTAAATCATAAGAAATTTTACAAATATTTTCATTAATATAATTAAATATAGTATCCTTTAGAGGCAAATATTTTTTAGCTAAACTTATAGAATCATTAATCAAAGGCACTCTAATATTTTTAGCAATCTTTTTAAGAATTTTAATTCCATTATCTTTTTTTCTATAATAAATTTCTACAACTGATACATAATTAGCATTTTTACCTGGCATCACCAATGGAATCTCATCTGCATTATATTCCTGTAATGTATCTGGGATTATTTTATGCTCATGACCTGTTAAAATAACATCAAAATATTTTCTAAATTTTGTTCTTATAATTTCAGAAGCATTTTCTTCAGGAATATTCTCAGGATAAAAAGGACTTCCTTTTTGAGGAGTGATACCAGAATGAAAAGCTCCTATTAAAATATCATACCCATCTTTTTTGCTTAATTCTTTATCAATAAAATTCTCAGTTGTATTAACCATATCAGAAAAAATCATTCCTTTATAAATACTTTTATCAAGCCAAATTGGAATACCTGGAGTAATCAATCCAAAAAGCAAAATCTTCAAATCACCTTTCTTAAACATATAATAAGGTATAAAAATATGTGAGCTATCATTTTCATCTAAAATATTAGCGCAAATCCACGGAAAATGACTATCTTTTCTTGCTTTTTCCCATACTTCCCTGCCCTGTTCTATATCATGATTTCCTATTATAAAAGCATCCAATTTAAGATCATTTAAAATTTCAACCATTGGATTAATTCTATTTTTATGATTATAATAATCAACTAATGGCGTCCCCTGTAATAAATCTCCGACATCAATATAAAGAATATTATCTTCTCCATATACATTTCTCAAACTATCTAATACATATTTTACAGAAATATATCCTTGAGCTTTATAACTACCAGAAATAAAATCTTGATTGAATATAGTGCCATGGACATCTGAAGTCTCCACAATGACAAATTTTTTAACACTATCTAAATCTTTCCCACAACTAAACAATAACAGTAAAATAAGAATATATTTTTTCATAATACCTCTTCTTTTTTAATCAAATTTAAAAAATTTATTAATGAAAACCTAAACCATTCTCTGGTATTCTTTATTGCAGTATTCAGATCACTTGGATACTGGCATATTGAAAAGACCGCTTTTACTGATTTTAATTTAGAAAAAACAGCTTCATCTAATCTGTTATAACCACAAAATATAATCACTGGAATATTATATTTCATTGCAAATTTGTTAATACCAAAAATACTTTTCCCAAAATAAACTTGTTCATCTAACTTGCCTTCACCAGTTATCACAAAATCTGCATCTTTAATTCTATTCTCAAAACCAACAGCTTTTAGAAAAATATTAATTCCTTTTTCTAACTTTCCATTAGCAAAATATAATAAACCAAAACCAAGTCCCCCTGCTGCACCACTCCCAGGTATATTAGCAAGATCTTTGCCCGATACTTCTTTTATCTTATCCGCAAAAATTTTTAAATTTTTATCTAATAATTTTATATCTTCTTCTGTTGCTCCTTTCTGTTTTGCATAAACATAAGCAGAACCTTCTTTTCCATATAAAGGATTATCAACATCACAAGCAACCTGTATATTCACATTAAACAATCTCTTATCAACATTAGAAAAATCTATCTTTTTTATTATATCTAAATTTTCACCTACAGGAATAAATTCTTCATCATTGGAATTATAAAATTTATAACCCAAAGCGGCCGCCATACCAGCTCCTGCATCAGTTGTAGCACTACCCCCTATCCCAATTATAATTTTCTCCGCACCAAGTTCTAAAGCATATTTTATTAGTTCCCCTGTTCCATAAGTTGTTGCCTTTTTAGTATCTCTTTTATTTACAGGAACCAATTCTAATCCAGAGGCTTTTGCCATCTCGATAATTGCTAATTTTTCATCTTCAATATAGCCTATATAAGATTTTACTTTCTCGAAATAAGGTCCTGTTACTTCAATATATTTTTTTTCACCATTTAATGCAAAAATCAAATTTTCAGTAAAACCTTCGCCTCCATCTGAAATAGGGATAAGATCGCATTCTGCTTCTGGTAATTTTCCATTAATAACATCTTTTGCAATATTGCAAAATTCAATAGCAGTCAAACTTTCTTTAAAAGAATCTGGCGCTATAGCAAATTTCATATAAAAACTCCTTTTTATTAAATTAAAAAATAAACAAAATTTTTCAAGTAAAAATAAAATACTATACAAATTTTTTCAATATATA
>CAYLKS010000081.1:0-10908 GCA_964384205.1 uncultured bacterium
TAATCCGGTTAAAAAAGTAATTGATTTTGATAATAATAAAATCACTAATGCTAATTTAACACCAGCGTACCCGACAACAAAGCCGGTACGCATAAACATTATAACACCTAAAATAGTCAGGATTGATGGAGTAAAAACACCTCCAAAAGTTCCAAATTGATTTTTTGTTTTACTTTCTTTTTCCATAGCAAAAATATAAAAATATAATCTAATTTTATCAAGAAAAATTTTATTTTGATTATATTATGTTTTTTTAATAAAAATATTTTTAAAAATTTATTAATATTCGTGAATTAGCTATTAAGCTTTTATATCGACTTGATTACCAAGAGGGAATTTTGCTTCTGGGGTCTTTTTTATTTGTTGTTGCTTATTTATATTCTTTTTTTGGTTTTCAACATCCTGTATATGTATTTTATTTAATTCTTTGTTATTATTTCTTTTCTGAATGTTTGTTATATTATAATTTCCAATCGAATTATTAGAATTTATTTTAATAGGCATATTGACCTTCCTTTTATATACCTTTCTTTTTTTAGCCAGTTACATCTATGTTTTTTCCCATCATTGACATTAATTTCATATTATATTTAAAAGCTTGCATCTGAAGTTGTATTTTTTGAGAATAAAGTTTTGTAAGGACTTTATTTATCTCAACAATTTTCTTATTCATAATAAATTTTTTTTGTTTCAATTTTGAAATTTTTGTTGTATTATCGTTTATATCTTTAGAAATTTCTAATTTTTTCTCTCTTAAATGACTACTATCTGCTCTTATTCTTTTATCAATATTATTATTTACTTTCTCATACCAATCTTTTACATATAATGGATTTAATCCATTATAGATACTGATGTTTTCTGCCATAACATCTCCCTATAATAAAGATAAGGAATATTGCTTATTTGTCAAGTTATAAAAATAAATATTTTTTACTTGCAAAAATTCATAATAAATTTTATAATAGTCTTATGTGGAAATTGAGAAATATTATAAAGAAATATCCGGATTTTATTCTTAATATAGAAAATTTATCAGGTTATTCTAATGAAATTATAGGTTTTATAGGGCCAAATGGAGCAGGTAAAACCACTACGATTAATATATTATCCGGTTTATTAAAGCCTGATAGTGGTGAAATAGAGATTTTTGGAAAGCAGACGGAATCAGATTTTGACGCTAACATATATAATAATATAGGATATGTTGGTGAAAAACATGGTTTCTTTTATGAATTGACAATAAAGAAAAATTTAGACATAATATCCAGTTTTTATAATAATTGGGATAAATATTTTGAAAAAACTCTTATCCAGGAATTAAATATTGATGTTAATAAAAAAATAAAAGATTTGTCAAAAGGTAATCTTATGAAGGTGGCATTGCTTTGTGCTCTTTCTCACAAGCCTGATTTTTTAATATTAGATGAACCAACTTCGGGACTTGATCCTCTTATTAGAGATAAAGTTATGAAAATTTTGATAGATTATAAAAATAGTAAAAAATGTCATATATTTTTTTCATCACATATTATAGAAGATTTTGAAGATATTGCTGATAGGTTAATTTTTATTAATGAGGGGAAAATTATAACTCAATTTGATAAAAATGAATATTATTATACAGAAAATAAAATAGAAAATATAAAAACAATTTTCGAGTCAAAAACTTTTTACGTTATAACTAAAGATATTTTTAATTCACTATCAGAAGAGAAAAAGTCATTATTTAGTAGTATCTCATTAAAGAAGCTTGCTGTAAAAATATTAAAGGATTTTGAAATTGAAAGATATAATTAAATTAATTTGGATTACTTTTGAAAATCAAATGAAATCGTTGATATTAAATTTTGCGATAATAGTATTTTTTATAATATATTTTAAAAGCAGTATGAAAAGTACAGAGATGTTCATTTTTTCTATGTTTTTTATGATTTTATTTATTATTCCTTACAATTTAGTTTCTCGTATGGTTTTTTATGAGGATAAAAACAATATTTTATTGTTATTAAAAATTTTGCCATTATCTAAAAAGAAAATTTCTATTTTTAGAATTTCTTATGTGTTGTCTATTTATATAATTGTTACTTTATTGTTTGCAGTTGGCATATTGCTTTTTAGAGATGTATTTACTAATTCTTATTTAATTAATTTAATGATTTTGATTTTTATTGATATATTAACTCTTTTATTGCCTTTTGTGATTCTTCTTTTAACTGAATATTTTGAGATTATGACTGTTATGCAAATAGCAAGATTTATACCACTTGTATTATTTGTTATTATTTTTATTTTTAATAAATTGATAAAAAATGTAAATCCTGAAATTTTTAATGTAAATAATGCAGTTTTACTTTTTGCTATATTCTTTATAGTAGATATAGGATTAGTTTTCTGGATACATTTTAAATTTATCAATAGGCGAAAATGGTATTAAAAGTATATGATATTTTATTAAAAGAATACGGAAGACAAGGGTGGTGGCCTATTCTTGATATATCAGAAAATAAATTTATTTATTCGCCATTATTTTCATATAAAGAAAAAAATGAAGAGGAAAAGTTTGAAATTTCTATTGGTGCAATTTTAACACAGAATACAAGCTGGAAAAATGTTAAGCCTGCTTTGTTTAATTTGAAAAAAAATAATTTATTGAATAAAAATAAGTTGCAAAAAATTTCTCATAATGAATTGGCGCAGCTAATAAAAAGTGCAGGATATTATAATCAAAAGGCTAAAAAAATAATTGCCTTTGCAAATTTTGACAGTGAAATTACAAGGGAGAATTTGCTATCAATATGGGGGATAGGTGAGGAGACAGCGGATTCTATTTTATTATATGCTTATAATAAACCTTATTTTGTTATTGATGCTTATACAAAAAGAATTTTTTCAAGAATAAAAAAAGAATATAATTTTGGGAAGTATTCGCATTGGCAGGATTTTTTTATGAGAAATTTGCCAGAGGATTTCAAAATATATAATGAATATCATGCGCTTTTAGTGAATTTAGGAAAATTTGTTTGTTTGAAAAAGAAACCTCATTGCATGGAGTGTCCTTTGTATGAATTATGTGAAAAAAATTATTAATATATTTAAAAAGAAAAAAATAGTTTTAGTATTAGGCGGCGGTGGTGCCAGAGGGCTTGCTCATATCGGACTTCTTCGTGCTTTTGAGGAAGCTAATATAAAATTTGATGCTATTGTAGGAACAAGTATCGGTGCTATTGTTGGGGGAATGTATGCTCAAAATAATGATAGTATGGAAATTGAATATAAATTTCGTAAATTCTTTGAAAGTGAAGAATTCAAGAAAACAGATATTGATTTTCTTTATTCAGATGATTCGAAAGAAAATACCTCTTTTATAGCAAATATGTTTAATGCTTTAAAACAAAAAATGATTATAGGGAAAACTCTTTTTTTTGAACAGGGTTTTTTCCCATTTAATGAGTTTAAGTCATTGATTTCTAATTTAGTTATGGATATGGATTTTTCAGAATTATCTATAAAATTTGCTTGTGTAACATCGGATCTTATGAGTGGGAAAGCTGTTATTTTTACTGAAGGGAAGTGCTTGGAACCAATTACAGCAAGCGCAACTATTCCCGGAGTGATTCAACCTTTGAATTTGGCAAACCGTCTGTTAGTCGATGGCGCAGTAGTTCATAATATTCCAATAATCCCTGCAAAGGAGCTTTTTCCTGATGCAAAAATTTTGGGAGTTTCTGTTAATTCTGATTTAAAACCAACTTCAGAATTTGATAATACTTTAAAAATAATCTTAAGAGTAGATGATATGCGTTCTTATCATAGGGATAAATTAGAGAAAAGTTTTGCTGATTTTTGTATTCATATGCCTGTTGAAAAATTCCATTGGGCTGATTTTAGACATATTGATAAATTTATTGAATTAGGATATTCTGTTACAAAAAAATTTATTGAGGATGGGGAACTAATATGAGGAAAATACTAATATTTTTAATGAGTTTTATTTTTATATTTTGTTCTGAAAGTTCTGAAAAGAATAATAATTTTATAAATCAAACTATTAATCATATAATATTGAAACCAGGGGCCACAAAAGAAATATTTATTCAAGATATTGTTGTTTTGGATGATTATCAAGATATTGAATTTATAGATAATGAGGATTTCGATATTTCATATGGTGATAGTGTATTGAAAATTAGTCCTAAAAAAGATGCTCCTCAGGTTAGTTCGATCGCTTTTACATTCAAAGGAGAGAAATATTTTATACCTGTGATTATTGAATATAATAAAAAGATTCATTTTGAATTTAAAGGAGATTCTTCTGTAAAATCAGTATCAGTTTTTGGTTCATTTAATAATTGGAATAGGAAAAGTTTGCCAATGAATTATAATCCAGAAACTAAAAAATATGAGATAGATTTGCCATTAGCACCTGGTAGCTATGAATATAGATTTTTTATAAATAATAAAAAAGAAGCAATAGATCCTTTAAATCCAGACAAAGTGCCAAATCCTTTTGGAGAATATAATTCATATTTAAAAATAGAGGATGTTAATAAAAAAAATATAGTTTTTATGCCAGATAATTTTTCTAATAATAGATTGTATTATAGAATAATTTCCACGGATAATATTAGTAAAGACGATTTATTAATATTTTTCAATAATAAACGAATAAACTCATATAAAATTGTTGACAGTAGGTTGATTATAAACTTAGAAAATAATTTGTCAAAAGTTGGTTATATTAGAATTTTTTGTAGAAAAAAAGCATATAAAAAATATCCTTATATAACAGTATTGTATAATGGCAAACCGGCTGGTTATGTGCAAGATTTTATTACCTGGTATGATGCTATTATCTATTCTTTGGTGACTGATAGATTTTGCAATGGAGATTCTACAAATGACAATCCTATAGTTGATAGTAAGTTAAATATAAAAGCAAATTATCATGGTGGAGATTTTCAGGGATTAATAAATAAAATTGATGAAGGATATTTTGATTCATTAGGAGTTAATGTATTATGGATTTCACCTGTTAATGATAATCCTAATAAGGCATATCAGGAATGGCCAGAACCACATAGATATTTTTCAGGTTATCATGGATATTGGCCTATAAGTGCTACAAGGGTGGAAGAACATTTTGGCGATTTAGAATTATTGAGAAATTTGATTACAAAAGCGCATAATCACAATAAGAAAATATTATTAGATTTTGTTTCAAATCATGTACATATAGAACATCCTTTTTATAAGAAGCATAAGAATTGGTTTGGCACGTATGATTTGCCAGATGGTAGAAAAAATATAAGATTATGGGATGAATATAGATTGACTACATGGTTTGATACTTTTTTGCCATCCTTTGATTATATAAATTCTGATAGTGCTCTGGAAACTATGACAGATAATGCGATTTGGTGGTTAAAACAGACAGGGGCAGACGGTTTTAGACATGATGCTGTAAAGCATGTTCCTTATAAATTCTGGAGAACATTGAAAAAGAAATTAGATATGAATTTTAAAAATAAAGATATTTTCCAGATTGGAGAAACTTTTGGCGATTATAATTTAATAAGATCTTATGTCAACAATGGGCAGTTATCATCACAGTTTAACTTTAACTTATTTTTTACTGCTAAAAATGTTTTTTTGAAAGAACAGGAATCTTTTAAAACTTTGCTAACAGAATTATATAAGACATTTTATTATTACGGAACATTGAATTTAATGGGTAATATAATGGATAGCCATGATCAGGTTAGATATATCGCCTATTGTGAGAATGATGTGCCAGTGGATGGAAATGTTGATCCTATTGAAATAGGATGGAATAATCCACCTAAAGTAGATGATGCTTTAAGCTATAAAAAGATACAATTATATCTGGCGTATATGTTAACAATTCCTGGAATTCCTGTAATATATTATGGTGATGAAATCGGAATGACAGGCGCTGCTGATCCTGATAATAGAAGGGATATGAGATTTTATCCTAATATTTCAAAAGAAGAATTTGAGCATTTCAATATTGTAAAAAAATTAATTAAAATTAGAAGAGATAATTCTGCTTTAAGGTATGGAAATTTTATAAAAATATATTGTGATAAAGATATATTGGCTTATGCAAGGACTGATTTTTATCAGACTATTATTGTTATTTTAAATAAAAGTAGCAAAGATAAGAAAGTGACAATAGATTTCGGAAGATATTTTTTAAGTACAAAATGTAAGGATTTAATAACAGGTAATAATGTTATTCTAAATAATATGGTGGAAATGCCAGGTTTTTCCTATAAAATATTTAAAATAAACCAGAAATAGTATATGAAATATTTACTATCTTTATATGACAAATTTTGGAAATGGCTGGAAAACAAATTTATATATAAGATTTTAGATAGATTCAGTAGAGATAATTGCGCTCTATTGGCTGCTGGTATAGCTTATTATGCAATGTTTTCAATATTTCCCACTATAATAGTTGCTTTTGCAATATTTGGTGTATATTTAAAGAGGCAAGATATTTTTCAAAATATTTTATCATATATCACAACATTACTTCCTCAGTCGAAGGTAATTATAAAGGAAAATCTTCATATATTGATTACATCATCTAAATTGAATACAATTATAGGAATAGTTGGCCTGATGTGGTCAAGTAATAAAATATTTTGTGCAGTGGAAAATGCCTTACATATAATATGGAACATCAAAGAAGGGCGGCAGTTTTTAATACATAAAGCACGGGCTACTTTCCTTGTATTACCTCTTATAACATTTTTTTATGTTGTTATTGTAGTAACTTCTCTTATACAAACATTGGCAAATTTGCAAATTCCAATATTTGGCATACAACTAACTCAGCTGCCTTTTTTATTTGATTTGCTAAAATTTGTTATATCTACATTGATAACAACTTCTTTTTTATATTTAGCATATAGAATTATTCCTAAAACAAATATAAGAAAGAGATTTATATTTTACGGCGCAGTAATTTCTGGGTTTTTGCTCGAAATTTCAAAATTACTGTTTTATTTCTTTTTAAACAATATTATAAAAAGCTTTTCGATTTATGGATCTTTTACTGCTCTTTTAATAATGGTTTTCTGGATTTATCTTGCGGCTCAGATATTCTTGCTTGGAGGAGAAATTGCCTATGCTTTTAAAATTAGACACAGAGAAAGAAAATAAATTTTGTAATATTTTGAATAGAATAAATCTAATTAATATTTTAAATGATATAAAAAAAATAAATAATATTAATTTTTTTTTTGTTGGGGGACTGGTCAGAGATTATTTTTTAAATAGAAATACAAATGATATAGATATAATTACTACAGAATCAAAAAAATTAACCTTACTCCTTGCTAAATATTATAAAGTTGGCTTTATAGTATTAGATGAAGAGTTAGAAATTTTTAGAATTGTTTTAAAAAAATATAATATCATAATTGATATTGCAAAAATAAGGTATAATAATTTGAAAAAAGATATTTTAGAAAGAGATTTCACTATAAACTCTTTAGTTTTATATTACAAAAATAATAATTTTTATTTACTCGATCTTGTGGATGGTTTGAAACATTTGCAGCAAAAAAAAATTGTTCTATCTTCTGAAAAATCGTTAGTATTAGATCCATTACGCATAATGAGAGCTTTTAGATTTTCCGCATCTTTGGATTTTTTAATAGATTCCGATACGATTAAAAGTATAAGAGAAAATATATTATTAATAAAAAATATAGCTTCTGAGAGGTTGTTTTATGAATTATCTTTGTATATTAATTCTAACAATATTTTAAAAAATTTTGATTTATTTATTAATGTAAATTTATTGCCATATTTTTGTGGGGGAAAAAGTAATATTCCTGTTGTATATAATGATAAAATAAGAGAGATTATAGATTTTTTACAAAACGAAAAAGATATTGAAGGCTTTTTTTTATCAGAGATCAAACTAAAAGATGTTTATTTTACATCGCCATATCATTTTTTAATATTATTTGTTTTATTTTGTATTATATACAATTCTATTTTTGATTTATTAATAAAAGAGATTAATATTTCTTCTTATATAAAATCAAATTTAAAAATATTGCATAACAATTATAAAGTTTTTAATTCCATTACTTCTTATAATGAATTGGAAGATGTTTTTTTGGAGTTATTAATAAAAAAAGGGGATATGGCAATAATATTATTATTTTATATATTGTTGGAAGGGAAGTTCTATAATAAGGAATTAGTGAATATAAAGCAATTATTTGATAATTTTAGAAAGATATTTTATAAAAATTATAAGAAGGAAAAGCTAATAGATGGAAAATTTCTTATAGAAAAAGGTTTATCTCCATCTCCAATATTTGCTAAAATATTACTGGAAATAGAAAAAAAGAGAATAAAAGGTATTATTAAAAATTTGCATGATGTGGAGTCTTTTTTAAGAAATAAAATTTTATAAAGGGTTGATTGTATTATTAATAATACTGCCAAATACTACAATATCATTATGGTATCCTGTTAATAGTTGACCATCTGTTATAGCATATGCAGGTTCAAGTAATTCAACATAATATTTATTATTTTCTTTTTTTAGAATACCTTTTTGTGGAGGACTATTATATCTGATTTTAAAATCTAATTCTTTATTGAGTAAATCATCAATTTTGATTTGTGTAACAGGATTTTCAAAGTAAATCTTTTTTTTAAATAAATATTCTCTGGGACCAACTACAATAGTATTTTTTGATGGATTTACTTTTATCACATAAAGTGGGTAATTAGCGGAAACACCTATCCCACGTCTTTGACCTACAGTAAATTTCCAGAATCCAGAATGTTCTCCAATTTTTTTGCCATCTATATTTAAAATGTCTCCTTTTTGATCTTTTATGTTATAATATTTATATAAAAAATTTTTATAATCTTCTTTTATAAAACATATTTCCTGGCTTTCTTTTTTTTCTTTAGATGGTATATTATTTTTGTTTGCAATTTCCCGTACTTCAGGTTTAGTTAGATTTGATAATGGAAAAATAATTTTGCTCAGTTGTTCTTGATTTAGTAACGATAAAAAATAGCTTTGATCTTTTTTTATATATTTTGCCTTTTTTATAAAATATTTCCCATTGGAAAAAAATATATCAGAATAATGTCCAGTCGCAATTTTATCAGCGCCATATTCTATAGCTTTTTCTAATAGTAAGCCGAATTTTATTTTTTTATTGCATAAAGCACATGGATTTGGTGTTTTGCCATTTAAATAAGATTGTGTGAAATTATCGATTATTTCATTTTGAAATGTATTTTTAATATTAATTATGAAATGTTTTATATTAAAGAAATCAGCAATTTTTTTTGCATCATCTAAATGATAGAAAAAATCAAATCCCAGATTATCAGGAATATGATTCATAGTAATTGCAAAAACATCATGTCCTTGTTTTTTGAGCAAATAAACAGCAACTGATGAATCTATGCCGCCACTTAAAGCAACCGCAATTTTCATTTTGATTATCCTTTTATTGAAAAAAATTGTTATAGAAAGAATTAGCCCATTCTAAAAAGCGATCTTCTTCTATTGCGAGTCTTATTTGTTTTGTGAAATCCATAAAAAAATGTATATTATGCAATGTTAAAAGATGAGCTCCTAATATTTCGCCAGCATGCACTAAATGACGTAGATAACCTTTTGAGAAATTCTGGCATGTATAACATGTACAATTTTCATCTATAGGTGATTTATCAGTTTTAAATTTACTATTTCTTATATTGACTTTGCCGTTATAAGTAAAGACTGTGCCATTTCGTCCATATCGTGTAGGTACCACACAATCAAACATATCCACACCACGTTTAACAGCTTCGATAATGTCCTCAGGCATGCCAACTCCCATAAGATATCGGGGTTTGTCATAAGGAAGATATGGTTCTACAACATCTATCATTTCATACATTACTTCTTTAGGTTCTCCTACTGAAAGCCCGCCAATTGCATAACCGTCAAAATTGATATTTACAATATCATTAGCACTTTGTTGTCTTAAATCTGTGAAGATACTGCCCTGCACAATACCAAATAGTTGCTGTTTTTTTTCTCCCTTTAAATCAATAATTTCATCAAATTTAGCTTTACATCTTTTTGCCCATCTTGTAGTTCGTTTTTGAGATTGATCTGCATAAGCAAAAGTAGCAGGATAGGGGGTGCATTCATCGAAAGCCATAATAATATCTGCACCTAAAGATGTTTCTATTTCCATTACATTTTCTGGAGTAAAAAGATGATAGCTTCCATCAATATGTGATTTAAATTTTACACCTTCTTCTGTTATTTTATTTAAATCTGATAAACTGAATACTTGATAACCGCCACTATCTGTTAGGATAGGTTTATCCCAGCTTATGAATTTATGGAGGCCGCCAAATGATTCTACTAACTTATGTCCAGGCCTTAAATACATGTGGTATGTATTGTTTAAAATGATTTGTACTTCATTATCATGAAGGTCTTTAGGGGATAGTGCTTTTACTGTTCCTTGAGTACCAACCGGCATGAATACAGGAGTCTGGATAATACCATGAGGTGTTTGGTATATTCCTCTTCTTGCTTTTGTATTTTTATCTTTTTTTAATACAGTAAAACTAAATTCCATAATTACGTTCCTTTGAGTTTTTTCTATGTATAATTAAAAAAGCTTAATAAATCAAGCTATAATTAGAGATAATTTTGGAGTTCGTTATTAGGAGTCCGTTATTAAATAATTAAATAAGCTTTAAAACATATTTTTGTTTTATTACTAAGTCATATTGGAAGTAGCTTAGATATTAGAACTATCGGAGTTTTTTATAGTTACTATACAAACTTTTATTAAAAATAAAATTTTTATAGAATATATCTGTATTTTC
>CAYLKS010000082.1:0-10861 GCA_964384205.1 uncultured bacterium
ATTACAGTAAGGACACACAAAAATACCTTTCTCTTCATCTTTCTCCCTTTTTTCTTTCAATTTATCCATAATTGATTTTTCTCTATTCATTTTCTTTCCATATTTTTCTTTAAGTGCTTCTCATATCATCAAAGCGGTGTGTCTCTTTCCTTAAATTAACTTACAAATATTATTATAAATACTTTTCTATATCTTGTTATAATCTTTGTTTTCTTTTTCTATAAAATCATAGATTATTTTTATTATCAATCTCTTCAAGGTTAGATCGTGCTTCAGAGTATAAAATTTAAGATAATTTTTTAGGTATATAGGGATATTTACTAATAGTTGGTCTTCTCCTATAGTTTTTTCGTATTTTTTGCCTGTATTTATATATTCAACTATTTGTTTTTTATTTTCTTCTTTTTCTTCCATATATATTAATATTTATTTATAGTAATATATGGTAATAGAACCAATGTCGGCTGCAATGTTCTTAATAATCGGTATAATTATAGGTTATCTCCTTAATTCTCACATTCAATTTGAAAAAAGAAATAAAGATAAATAAGATGATAAATTACAAACGATGTTGGGAAGACGGGGATAAAAACCAATTAGTTTTATCAGTAGGATTTTTAATTGTGGTAATAGGATGTTTGTATTTAATATATATAGGTTTACAGGTAATCCTAAATATTATTATAGTTTTTTTTGCTTTGATTGGTGTTTATATTACTGGATTAAATTATATAGAATCTTGTCCTGAAATTGAAGAAAATGATTGATAGACGAGAGAAAGTTAACAGTTTAGAGGTAATGGAAATTGAAAGAATAGATAAACTCTTAAATAATAACCTATTAAATTTTTTAGAACTAATCAAAAAATCCAATAAAAATCCAGAAGATATAAATCTAAAAAATCGCCTGAGAAAAACCCGCCAAAACAGGAATAAATTGAAAAAAAAGAGAAGATACATTCGGCAGGGGAAATTAAAATTAAATAATAAAACTCTGGAATGGGAAAGAACTGATATTTGTGTTGATGGTGAAAAAAAATGAAAGTAGTTCTTATATATTTATTTATTTTATTATTATGTTTGTAAAATATTTGTCGGTTTTTAAAATATGATACCAAAATCTTTATTATTTAGTTTTATATTTTTTAGTTTACTATTACCTATTACTTTCGGGGAAATTCTTGAGATAGAACCAGAAACATTTAATTTGACTATGAATTTATCATCATCAGAAGATTTTAGTTTTCGCATAGTACATTCAAATGAAAGTATAAATTTATCAACTCCTATTGATATATATTACAAAGGCATCATTCCAGTTTATTTTGACAAAAACAATTTTACTTTAATTACTTCTCAGAATATTTTTGTCAATACTTCAGTTAATTCAAATTTATTTCGGGCTGATAATTATAAAGGAATGATTTTCGTTCATACTCAAAACGAAACCTATGAATTACCTGTTTATATCAACATTCTGCCAACAACATTATATGAATTAGAAAATAATGCAACAAATATGAGTTTAGACCAGGGGGATGTTGGAGTTTTCTATTTAAATGTTTCCAACAAAGGAAATACAGAAATTTTATTGCCAATACAAAAACCTGAAACTGAAATCATTTTTAATGTCCCAGAAACAGTAATAATTCCTGTTGGAATGAATTTATCAATTCCTGTTTTTTATAAAATCCCAGCTAATTTTTCTTCTGGAATACACGAACTTACTTTTTTTGTTGGTGAGAAATCTTATTTTTTGAATTTGACTGTTATAGATAAAATATCTCCTGAAATAAGTTTTGATGAAAATCTGCCAAAAGAACTTTATGTGTTTAATACAATTAATTTTGAAGATTATATTACTTGTTCTGATAATGAAAATGTTTCATCTTTTGTTTATAAAATCGGCAATGAAACAAGAAATATTACAGACTCATTTTACTTTGATAAAATTGATTCTTATGAGTTTAACTTTGTTTGTATAGATAACTATGCAAATGAAGTTCAGACAACTAAAAAAATAGATATTATTCCTGTTGAAATAAAAAACCTTAAGACCGAAATAAAAATACCAAAAAAGAAAAAAGGTGAATTAATTAATTTAAAATTATTTACCACTTCGAGCAAACTTAAAACCAAAATTAAAATAGTTGATTTTAATTCAACAGGTGACATGAATTTGGTAATAAAATCAGGAGATAAGTCTATGTATCTTGAACCTAATTTAAATAATTCACTTGAATTTACTACAGATGGGGATGTGATTTTACAGTTAAGTGATTTTGAGAATGAGGGAAATTACAAAGGTGTTATTACATTTGATTATGGTGGATATATTGATGTAAATAATTTTAAAATCAAATTTGAGGGTGAAATTGGTGATTATTCTGTTCGTGACCCTTTTAATTTATCTGTTTATGATTCTGTTTTAAATTGTCGTGGAGTTGATCTGGGAACAGGTTCTAAAGTTGTTTGCGATGGTTTAGAATTTCCTTCTGATATAGACCAAGACACTTATTTCATTCCAAGAACTCAAAACCAGATGGAGATTCAGGAAAAATTATGCCAGGAGCGGGTGGATAATGAAATTGTTCATACTAATTTTTATAAATATATATTATGGGTTTTAGGGGTTATTATATTAATTATAGTGGTTGTATTCTTTTTAATAAAAGCTAAGGCTTCTTATCATGACTAAAATATGAGAATATTTAATAAAAAATATGGGGATAGAACAGAAGACTATTTTTTAAGTCTTGACACTGGGGTTAAAGGTTGGTTTGTAAAAACAATAAATGACCCATTGCATGAAAAAGAAATGAGTGTTGTTTGGGAAAGTTTTGGTTTAATGGGGATACAGCATAGGATAGACAGAGTTCCAATAGATGGATTAATTACAATCAGCCCTGGAATTATGAATAATGAAAGAACTTATCATGTTTTAATAGCTGGTTCATTAGGAGAATCAAAATTATTGGATTGTGTTTCAGGAAATTTAGTTAAACAAAACAAAAAATTAAGTGAAGATTTGAAAGAAAAAAAGCTTGAGTTAAATATGAATCAATCAACAAAAAAAGTAAGTGAGCTTGGAGTTGATAAAGCTTTTTTAGATAGATATCTTGAGTATAAAAAAGCATTTGAAAAACAAGTAAAAAAAGATGAGGTGGAAGATGAGTGATATAGAAGATTTGATCAGAGTGGATGAAGTATATGATATGACAGAAGAGGATACAAAATCTAAAAATATTCAGGAAAAATTAGAATTTTTAACAGGCAATATTGTGAATCACCTTGTAAAAAATGAAACTTTTGATTTGGGGGATGTTGTTGAAACAATAGATAAATGGGAGAAAGAAGGTTTTAGAGGTTTTAATTCAGAATATTGGACTAAAGAAGGTTTAAGCATTGCACTTGGTTTTATTTCAAGTATGGAAAAAACAGAGCATGATATTGGAAATTTTGCTGATATGATTAACAAACTAAAAAAAATGAAAGGGTTTGATGACCATCTTTTAGAATTGCTTAAGGTTTCTCCACCGTTGAATGAAATATTTTATTGTAACAAGCAGATTGTAATTAATAATGTAGATTATATTCTAAGGTTTGCGATTGTGTTCAGAATTTTTAAAATTTTTTTCAATAAATTTAGAATGAAAATGGAAGAGGCTAAAAATTATAGATTAAATTTTATTGAACTTCGGGATAAAGTTTTGGATTTGGTAGAAGAAAATAAAATTTTAAAAGATGAAATTAAGATATTAAAAGATGTTTCTGCTGAGAAAGAAAAACTTGAATTGAAATTAAGTAAACAGGATGATGAAATAGATAGATTAAAAAAAGAATTGAAAGAAGCTAAGAAAAGTGATGTGGAAAAAAGGCAAGATGTTGCTGATGAGAAAACTGAAGAGGAACCTAAAATTATAATACCACAGATTATTGAAGAAAAAAAAGAATTAACTCTTGAAGAAATAATAGCTAAGGGTATTAAAGAGGGTTGGGTTGTTATAAAAGGTGGTGTAAACCAATTTAGATGTTTTAGATGCGGTTATGTATGGTTGCCTAAAAATAAAAAATTAGATAGAGTTCCTAAAGTGTGTCCTGAGTGCAATGCCCGTAATTGGAATAAATTAAAAAAA
The DNA here is from genome assembly GCA_964384205.1 of uncultured bacterium. Lineage (GTDB taxonomy): Bacteria > JAGOEH01 > JAGOEH01 > JAGOEH01 > CAYLKS01 > CAYLKS01. The sequence goes on from CAYLKS010000082.1 coordinate 4,136, forward strand.
CAATAACAACAACGAAAGGTTATGAACATATATTCAAAACCCCACATATTACTATATATTACTTTATATTACTTTATATTACTTTATATAAAATATATTATATGGTACTAATAGGTATATATCCTATAGAAAAAACCAAAGGAAAATCATTTAAGACTCCTGACAATGCAAAAAGTATTAAAATAAATATTACTAAAGAAGAATTTAATGATATAAAAAAGAAAAGTTCCTCAGAATTAAAGGGATTTGTAATCAAATTATTAAAAACCAATAAAATAAACCCAAAAATTATCGAACATTACAAAGAATGGCAGTTTTGGGTGCATTATTATACAGTTACTAAAAAAAAGAAACTCATTGGGAGAGTTGGTTCTTTTAGAGGAAGGGTTATTTTTTAATTAATAAATAATTATTATTTATGGCAGAACTAACTTCTTTAATCATCACTTATTATTGGGTCTTATTTGTTTCCACAATAGTAGTCTCTTCTCTGATTTCAATGAGTCTTACAAAAAAACCATTTTACATTTTGTTAGGTAACCTGCTCGGCAGTATTATTTTGTTGTTATTTACCTCTTTTTTTGTAGGGCTTTTCTAAAATGGAAAAAGAATTAATGGTTTTGTATGGCGGAATAATTGGAGTTATAATAATTGGAATTATAATGTGGCTTTTTAAGATAACCATTACTTTACTTCAGGTTGGTATTATCTTGTTTTTGATTGCAATGATTGCAGTTGCTTTTTTTGCAAAAGAAATATATGAAAAAAATAAACTAACCGCATATAATTCAAAAGATGAAATGGTTATTGCAAGAGACCATGCTGTAAAGTTTTGGGCAGAAAAAACAAATGGTGAAATTATCTCAGATGTTTGGTACAATAGGAAATATTTTCATCCATTTTATTTATATTGTTTTTTGATGAGAAAAGTAAGGGCTTTAGAGTCTGACAAAAATAAGGAGGTCTGGATAATCGTTAGTATTGAAAAAAAACACCCAAAAATAGTTTCAGTTACTGATGAAGTGCAGGTTGCAGAAAATGTAAGCGAATCTATTGAAAAAAGAGCTGAGAGAATTTGGAAAGCCTTTAATCCTCATTATTCTGGAACACCAACAGAAGGAATCCGTCCTGAGCAAAGTGATTATCTTTTAAGCAAGAAAACCCCTGAAAGAAAGGTAAATATATATCATACATCTGAAGAATCAAAAAAACAAAGTATTATGGATAATCCTCCTGAAGAAGATGATTGATTATGGAAGAATGCAATTTTTTTGATTTCAATAAAAAAGTCAAAAAATATACAAAAGGAAATATTCAAACTGTCTTTTCTGAGAAATATGGGTATGAAGAGGAACATATAATCCATTCAAAAGATGTGTTGCGGATAGGAAAACAAAAATATGATGTATATCACATGCGTCCTTTTCGCAGAGAAGGGGAATTATTAATGAATATCAAAAAATCCAGCAGGAAAATGGTTTATGGGATGACAGGATGCGGAAAATCATTTCTTTTTAGGGGGATTATAGATAGATTTATTCGTTCAGGAGGATATGTTATCAATCTTTCTGATGTAAAAGGAGAGATGATATCTTCTCTTAATCCAGTTCAAGAAAAATTCAGATTTAATCTTGCAAGGGGTGATAAACCAACAGGACTTGCTATTAGAGAATATTACCCTGCATATCTTAATAAAAGAAAACCGAAGAACAATATTAAATTAATGCAAATACCTTTGAAGGAAATGACATTGGAAGATTTGCAAACCTGCATTACAGGTATAAAAATGAGCGACACACAATTAAATTTATTAGAAAAATGTTTGATAGTTGAGCAGGATAAAAAATATCCTTCCATAAGAGGATTAATAGATGTTGTAAATAATTCAGATATGTTCTCAGGCACGAAAACCGCATTAATTTTAAGACTGGAAAATCTTGAGGCTTCAGAGGCTGTTGGGGAAACTTATGAACCAATGGATATTGCTCAGGACTTTAAAGAAAAATATATGGTTTCTTTGAATTTATCGGGATATGCAGGAACTAAAAACCTGACTTCTTTTTATATTGGATTTTATATAAGAAAATTAATTGAACTGAAGGATTCGGGCAGGATACCAATTTCAAAAAGAGTTTTGGTGGTTCTTGATGAGATGGGTGATTTTTGCCCTCCAGACAAAGATTTAGTTTCGAGAACTGAAATTGAAGAATTATTTAGAAAAGGCAGAATTTATAATATTTATATAATAGGGGCAACCCAGAAAATTAATTTTGTTTCAGATAAGATTTTTGAGCAGTTGGATGGGTGTTTTATGCCAAATATGAGTTATATTGATCTTGAGGATATGAAATATATTATTAAAAAAAAGATAAGACCTGATTTGTCCCCAAATGCAATCCCACAGGAAGTTCCAAGAATATTGAATAAAAAATTGTGCAAGATAAACAAAGACGGGACAAGAGATTGGTTTTATGCGGATTTTGTAGGTAGGAAATTTAAGATTTTTACTCCTTATTCCCCTTTATCAGCACATATGGAGGAAAAAGGAACTTGAAAATGAAAAAAAAGAAGAAAAAAGTATGTTTATATTATGATGAACCTTCAAGCAAGGTTGGAAAATTAGTTAAGCTTAAAGTATGGGAAGAAAAAGGGTGGAAATTAATAATTTTGTCAAGAAATGTAGTGGTTAGTAAGATTTGTAAATATAAAGGAGGGCAATATAAGAATTTTAACCCAACTACAAAAAAGAAAGAACTGCTTAAACATTGTCCAGAAAAACTCAAACCTCGATATGTTAAGGAAATTGTAGAAGAAGAGGCAGGCAGTATCTCTTTAAAAGATATTCAGAAAATATGTGAGAAAAAAAAGATTAAAACAAAATTAGTATCCCCTCTTGGTTAGCTATTTCACATGTTTTTTCATATATGATTTTGCATAATTAACCGCTTCAGAAGGTTTGTCAAATTCTTTAAATTTATTATTAACAGTATCTGTGTCTTTTTTGTGTTTGCTGATAATTACAATAAATTTATCTGTTTTGATAATTTCTAAAGTTGTTAGTATGTTTTTTTGCCTATTCATCCAACAATTCTTATTTTTTAGTTTTTTCCAGACCATAATAGATATTCTTTTTTGAGGTATTTAAGAGATATTTTTAACCAAACAATTTTTTCAAACTATCTTTAGGAAATCTTTTGGGTTTCGGGATTTTCCCTTTGAAAACAGTTTCTTCTTTTGTGAATTGCAGTGTGCCCCAAAATTCTTTACTGGTTTTTTCCATAATTGTTAAGTTATGGTAATATTTGAAGAAATACTTTTATTTATTGTATATGTTTGGGATATATTTCCTATACCGTTGCCATAACTTGTCTGATTAATCAACCTTTCAATATATCCTTTGTGGTCTAATATATAATGCCCTAAATCAATAAACCCCCCAAATCCAAGATATTCAGGATAATGACCATCCATTTGCAACACATATATATTTGTTAACAGTGTAATAAATATTAATACCCAAATTCCAGTTCCTAAGTCCGCAATCTGGTCTCCTTGAGTTTTTCTGAAAGCCTTTGCTAAACCAATCCATAATAAAAAGAACATATATAATGCAGAAATTATGTTAAACCAGCATATAAGAATATCCCATAAAGAAATATTCCCCAATCCTAATTTAGATAGATTATTTGATATTGTGCCTCCAGTATTTAAAGTCATACCACCAACATATCTCGCCAGTGGTTCTAAGCTACCAACACTTACAGAATCGTAAACTCCAATTAAAAAACAAATAGTTATTATTAAACCTCCTATTCTTAAAGGAGATTTTAAGAACCAAAATAATATTGTAAAAAAACCTGTTATTGGATTTTTGATTAAATATCGCCAGATTTTAAAAACAATTGGCGGAATTGTGAAAGACATAATAAATAATAAATAAGTATAATATTATGATCTTCGATTCAAAAATAATTGCTAAATTCACTACTTTAACAAAAAAACAATTTCTGAGAAAAAAAGAGAAAGATAAAGTTGATATTATTCATGGAGCTTATCTTGCATGCGAAGAAGCTGATGAAAAAATGGTAAGAAGATTAAAAGCCCTTGAACTTAAATGCAAAAACCATCCAAAAGATAAAAAGAAATTTGAGAAAGAAATCTTAAGAATTAAAAAAGAAATTAAGGTAATTAGACATGAAGGACAGATTTTGCAGGATTTGTTTGAAGGTCATGTTCTAAAGAATAATACTGTTTTCAAAGATTATGCTGATAGATATTTGAGGGATTAATTTTCCTTTTATATCCCAAAATTGTTAATAATTATGAAACTAAAGAAAAAAAATAATAATTTATTGACAATATTAGGATTATCTTTGTTATTCTTTATTTTTTTATCAACTCAAACAGAAATTTTTTCAGTAAGTGTTGGTGGTCCTTATGAGCCTGGGGATACAGCCAGAGGGGATTTATGGGGTAGTATAAATGTAGTTGATAGTGGAGAAGAATATGGATACCCAATATGCGACGGGGATTCGGTATGGGTTTGTGCTGAAGTAAGAGACCCAAATGGAAAATTAATTGATGCTGATTGTGTTGGTTCTACAGAATGTTATACTGCTTATCTTCTTGATTGGTCTGTAAGAATACCAGATAATGCTGTGGAAGGAACTTATCAGGTAAAAGCATATTATTACGCTTTAGGGGTTTATTACAACCCAACAAAATATAATTTTGGTTCAGCTTCATTTAAAGTAAGAACTCTGCCTTCTTGCGATGTTGGTTCACAATGCGATAAGAAATATATAGAAAAAATTTGTAAAAATGGAGATGTTTATAAGAAATATGGAATTTATAAATATGATTCAAATTGCGACTGTTATTTTGATAGATATTCAACAGAATTTTATAAAAATTGTGATTATGAATGTTCAAATGGTGTTTGCTTAGATGGTCCAAGTTGTGATGTTGGAAGTGAATGCAAAAGAGAAGATAATGGATTAATTTGTCGGGACGGTAATGTTTATCAACAATATAAGATATATAATTATAACTCTAATTGTGATTGTATTTTTAATAATTTTGAAACTTCTTTGGTTGAAAGTTGTTCGATTGGATGCGATAATGGACAATGTATTGCAGAAATTTGCCAGGAAGGACAATCTGAATGTTTGGATAACAAAGAATATAAGGTTTGCGAAAATAATGCTTGGATGAATTACGGATTGGTAATTGATAAATGCGGGGTTGAATGTGTGACAGATAATGATTGCAACACTAATTTTACTTGCCAAGATTCTATTTGTGTGGAAGGAGATATTCCACCAGAACCAGAGCCACAACAGGAAATTCCTTTGTTGTATATTCTTTTGGGGATTGTGGTTATTGCTTTTGTTGGGGTTTTGTATTGGGCTTTCAAAAAATAATTTTCCCTTTTATAACTCAAAAAAGAATATCTATTATGGTAAAAAATAATAAGACTAAACAAATTCTGTTTTTAGGTCTTTTTGTGTTATTGGTGTGGTTTTTAGCTTCTTATATAAGTATATTTTCAGTTTATCAGCAACCGTTTATGGTTCAATATGCAGGGGCTTTACATACACAATATGCAAGCTGGTGGGATGGTAACAGGTTTAATTCTGATATGACCGTTGAGATTGGAGACTATAAATTTGAGACTGTAAAATATGATAAATATTATGTAGATTATGGATGCAAAGGAAATACTTGTAAAGGAACTTTTGACCATAATGATGAATATGGGTGTCCTATTTATAAAAAAACATTAAGTTATTTCAGTTGTCCTAATCGTGATAATAATTATTATGGGTGTTCTTCGTCTGGATGTAATTATCCGAAATATCTTTATTGCAGCGGTGCTTGTTTGTATTGTGCAGGAAGTTGGTCTTATCATCACCCAACAGTTTATTGTGGTGGAAAATTAGCAGGTTGTTCAAATGAACAAGGTTATATTAACTGGGGTTGTTCTTATTTAATGAATATTTACAAGAATGGTGAATTAATTAAAACAATTGGTTATGATGGTGGTTGCGGTTCTAATTTAACTGGAAATAGTGAATTTAATTCTGATGATATTGAAGCAGATTTTGGAACTCAAAAATGGTATTATAATAATGAATGCAAATCAATTTTAAATTCATATAAGATTAAAGTCCCAGATAATGCTTTTGATATTTCAATCTATTCGCCAGAGGAATATTATATTCAGGGAAAAAATGCAACAGTAAACATAAAGATCATAAACAATTGGAAACCTGTAACCACAAGAGTTTCAGCAAATATTTGTCAGCCAACTTTTGGATTACCTCACTGCGAAACATATACAAAAACAGCGGATTTGATTGTTGGTGAAAATGAATTAAGTTATTCAATTCCAACAAAATATGCTGTGGAAAAACTTGAAATAACACCTTCTGTTGATTTATATTTTGATTTAAACACTTTTAATTTAAAGGGTTTGAATATTGATGCAAATAGATTATTAAATAATGATTTGCAATCCTATGGAGGTGTTGTGGGTGGTGGATTGATTAAGATTGAAAAGGCAAAAACAGATGGTTTTACTTTATATAGTTTAGGTTCTATTTCAGGGGACAAAACTGAAGTTGAAATAAAACCTACAATAAATCCTCCTGTTCAGCCAGGACTATGGGATAAAATTAGTTTATATTTTGCATCTATTCTATTATGGATTTCAGGGATTTTTGG
>CAYLKS010000083.1:0-10657 GCA_964384205.1 uncultured bacterium
CTTTAAATTTTGATATTATATATACAGAGGGGATACCATGTCTATTACAATCCCACCCATACCTTTTTTTTAACCTGACAATATAAAAATCTTTAGTTATTTTTTTTATAGAGAAAAAAGATAAATTTAAAAGGGGGAGGATATAATGTTAACAAAAGCAAAAATACAGACAAAACTTATAGTTGGAACTGTAATTGGTATTTTATTAATGGCTATGGCAATGATATATATGGATTATAACGCATTTAAAAAAGAACTAAATAGTGAAATAATGGACAAAGCAACAAGAATCAAAAAAATATTCAATGAAAAAATGAACTCTACAACAAAAGAACTGAAAGCTTCTGTTGAAGTATTAGCAAAAAATCAAAAACTAAATAGATTATTTGCAGAAGGGAAAAGAGATTCTTTACTTTTAGCATTAAAAGAACATTTTTCTTTATTGGCAAAAAAATACAATCTTATTGATCAGTTCCAATACCATACCCCACCAGCAATAAGTTTTTTAAGATTACATAAACCTAATAAATTTGGAGATGATTTATCTTCTTTTAGAAAAACAGTAATAAAATGTAATCAAAACAAAAAACCAGTTATAGGGATAGAGGTCGGTAGAGGAGGTCCGGGAATTAGAATTGTATATCCAGTATTTTATAATAACAAACATATAGGAAGTGTAGAATTTGGTGTTTCTCTGGATTATATTCTAAATAGTATTTCAAAGATAGAACATATAGATTATACTATTGGAATATATAAAGATGTTTTCAAGCAAGCAAGAAGATTTGAAAACAAACAAAAAGATGTAGTAATTGATAATATCATTTTTTATACTTTTTCTCACGACACTATAAAACAAATAATCAAATCCCATTACCAAGAAAAGGAAATATATTCTTTTAACAGGAAAAAACTTTTTAATGCAAGTATAGAACTTACAGATTTTTCCGGCAAAAACATAGGAAAACTATTTTATATTATAGATGTAAGCGATAGTTTTACCACCGAAGAGAATAGACTCTATCAAAGAATCTTTATAATATTAAGCTTTGGTATAATTATAAGTTTAATTATATATTTTTTATTAAGAAAAGTCTTAAAACCATTAAGAAGACTAAATAATATTCTAAAGGAATTTGCTAAAGGAAGTGGAGATTTAACTAAAAGAATTCCTGTTAAATATGCCTCATGTAATGAACTTACTGGTTTAAATATGAAAGAATGTAACAATGAAGATTCCCAGGATCCTTGCTGGGTAGTTATAGGAGAATATAGTTTGAATAAAAAGTGTCCTTTATTATTAAATGGAAAAGTTGATAAATGTGAAAATTGTATAGTTTTTAAACATTCAGCAACAGATGAAATTTCAGAACTTTCAATATGGTTTAATACTTTTCTTGTGAATATAGGCGGTCTCATAAAAAATACTTTGTATTCCTTATCACAGCTAACTGTTAAGATCCCACAAATAGAAGAAAAGCTAATAGAACTTGATATGGCTTCTAAACGTAATTTGGAAGATTCCATGCAAGTAGCGTCTGCCTCTGAAGAGATGAGTTCAGCAGTGGATGATATTGCTTCAAATACTTCAAATGCATCAGCAAAAGCAAAAGAAACAATAAAACTAACAGAAATAGGGCAAAATTTTATATCAGAAACAGTGGAACAAAGCGAATTAATTAAAAAAGAACTTGATGGTTTAAATAAAAAAATAAATTTTTTAACAGGAAACTCTAAAAATATAGTAGAAATATTATCTGTAATTAATGATATAGCAGATCAGACAAATTTACTTGCTCTGAATGCTGCAATAGAAGCAGCCCGTGCAGGAGAACATGGTAGAGGTTTCGCAGTTGTAGCTGATGAAATAAGAAAATTAGCAGAAAAAACTCAAGATTCTATTAAACAAATTGAGGCTATGGTTAACGAAATACAAACGAATATTAAAGATGTGGATCACAGTGCAGATACTGTAGAAAAAGCAGTTGATGAAGAAGTAAATTTGACGGATAAAACCAAACAGAGTTTTTCCGATATTTTTAAAGAAATTAAAGAATTAGAAGCTCTTACAGCTAATATTGCTACTGCTATTGAAGAAGAAACCAGCGTAATATCAGAAATTAGCAATAATATTGAAAGAATATCAAGAGCATCTGAATCTACTAATATTAATGTCAACAATGTAACAAAAGAAATGTATGATATAACAAATCAATTAAAAAACGTTATGAAAACTTTTATCAATTTCAAAACTAATAGCAAAAATACACATTTTATAATGGCTATAATTAATCATACAATATTTTTAAATAATATATTATTTTGTATATTAGAAAACAAATGTGTTTTTAATATAATAACAGACCATACTCTATGCGAATTTGGAAAATTTTATTATGGAATAGGGCAAAAACTTTTTTCTCATGATAAAAATTTTATAGATATTGAAGAACCTCATATAAATCTCCATAAATATGGGAAATTAGTCGTTGAGGCAATTCAAAATGGTAAAACAGATAAAATAAATGAATCTTTTGAGAATCTACAAGAATCAGCAGCTCTTTTGCATAGTAAACTCAGTATTTTAATCGAAAGATATAAATAAAAAATTAATTTTAATATCAAAATTCACCTGTTCAATTCTAAATAGTTAATATAAAAATATAGGCTGAGAGATATAAAAACCTCTCAGCCTACCGGGAGATGTATGGGATTGGAAATCACTCTATTACGGCCGGTTTGTTTAGCAATATAAAGCCGTTTATCAGCCAACGAAATAAGTTTTTCTAATATATCCCCTTCATTTATAGATGCAATCCCCATACTTACTGTTACTTTAAACTTAAATCTATTATATTTAAAATCATAATTAACAATTTTTTCTCTTACTCTATTAGCCACTCTGACTGCTTTTTCAATAGTGGTTTCAGGTAAATAAATTATAAATTCCTCTCCACCATACCTTCCAATAATATCTGAACTTCTAAATTCTTTCATTAATATTTCGGAAATTGTTCTCAAAACATAATCTCCAGTTTGATGCCCATAAATGTCATTTATTTTCTTAAAAAAATCAATATCCATCATTATTAAAGCACTATTTTTTTGATATCTTCTTGTATAACTTATATTTTTCTGAACTATTTCCATAAAATAACGTCTATTATATAAACTCGTTAAAGAATCTTTTAATGCCATATTGGTAAGTTTTTCTTTTTCTTCTAACTCATTAAATCTTAAATACATAAATTCTGACAATATACTGATATAACTAATAATCTCATTTCCCAGCTTATCATATTTTGATCCAAATATATAGATATATCCTTTTGTATTTCCTTTACTATGTAATGGAATAGAAATAATATTTATAAAATTATGATTTTTAAAATCCTGAAAATTAAATAATGTTATTTTGTTATAATATTCAAAATATTTCCAAAAATTTTCCTTATTAAAAGCATTATTGCTATTTATAAAACTTTTAATAGTTTTTATAACTCTTTCTTTATTAAAATATGTATCAAGTTTATCATTAATTTTTATAGTTCCACCAATACCATCAAGTAAAGATATAAAAATTGATATGCTAAAAGATTTCAATTCGTCTATCTCTGTTATTTCATTTAGTTTCTTAATCTTCAATATTATATCCATAGACTTTTCTGGAGAAAGATTTTTTAGGTAGTCGTAATTTTTCTTGATTTTGTACTCATGCTCTTTTTTTAAATTTTTCACAATAGCCATAAAAAATCCTTTTGTTTATTTAAATATATAAGCATATTCTATGCCTATTCTATGAAAAGATAAAAAACATTATAAAATATTCTCTTGAAAAAAAGCATAGTACCACTAAAGAAAGTCTATACTTTATAAAAAAATTACAGTAAGATAATGAAAAATCACAGATTTCCTGTATTTCTTAATGTATATTTTTTAAAGGAATGGAATGTTGCTGAGTATATTTTTTTTAATTAACATTTTATAAAATAAACGCTTATCTATTATTATTAATCTATACGGTTATAAATGAGAAAAGAGTAGGATAATATTTCCCTCTGGATACTCCAGATAAGGTATTTTTTTCCTATTGACGGGTAATTATTTTATATTTCCATTTATAAGTAAAAAAATAAATCGCACTTGTAATTAAACCTGCAGTCCATGCTGTAGGAATTGCCCACCATATACCAATTATTCCCATTTTATCGGAAAAATAAATTGCAAATGGGATTCTAACAATCCACAATCCTAAAAAAGATGAGATCATTGGGACAACTGTGGCACCAGCACCTCTTAAAAATCCATTAAATATAAACATATTATTTACTATTATATAAAATAACGCAACTACAGAAATATATTTAGTACCAAAATCTATAACTCTGGGATCTTTATTAAAAATTAATATCAGATACTTTTGTAATAAAAAAACTAAAATTGTTATCAAGATAGATAATCCTGATATAATCAAAATTGAAAATTTTAATCCTTTTATTGCCCTTTTAATTTTCCCAGCACCCAAATTTTGACCGGCAAAAGTTGCTATTGATGCAGAAATACTAAATCCAGGAAGAAAAGAAAAAGAATCAATTCTTCCGCCTATAGTGAAAGCTGCAACAGCATCAGGACCAAATTTATTGATTATCTTTAACAATGCCATTACTCCTGCTGATATAAAAATATGTTGAATGGCGCCTGGAAGTCCTATTTTAAAAGAAAGCTTAAAAATTTTTGAATGAAATTTTATCTTTTTTATAGAACCAATAAGCAAAAAACTTATATTTTTTCTTTTTATATGCACCATTCCAATGAAAAAAGCAACAGCCTGAGATATAACAGTCGCAAATGCTGCACCAAAAACTCCCCAGTGAAATATTAAAATGAAAATCAAATCTAAAATTATATTAGTTATTGTTGATATAATCAAATAATATAAAGGTGATTTTGAATCTCCCAGCCCTCTTAAAAGAGCAGCTAACATATTATATGAAAAAAGAAAAATAGACCCACCAATAATAGTATTTAAATATATTAAAGCTTGTGGAAGTATTTCAGGTGGCGTTTTTAAAAATTTTAATACTGCTTTGTCAAAAGCAAGCCCCAATGCAGTAAGCAATATACTTAAAACTATTATAAAAATATATGTAGTTTCCACTGTTTTCCGAACATTCTCATAATCTTTTGCACCAAAATATTGAGATAAAACAACAGTTGCCCCCATACCAATTCCTATTACCGCACTAACTAAAAGGAAAAAAATTGGGAATGATGTCCCAATAGCAGCCAGTGCATTTTTTCCTATAAATTGCCCTACAATTATACTATCCACAATATTATAAAATTGCTGAAATATATTACCAATTAACATTGGGATAGCAAAATTAATAATTAATTTATATTCATTTCCTTGTGTTAAATCTTTCATCTTCTCTCTAAATAATTCTTAAGTATCTTTGCTACAAATAAATTACCGTTCGCATTCCAATGATTATCAAATACATAATATAAATCCCGTTGCTGAACTTCCTCCCGAATATATGAAGTAAGGTCAATATATGGCACCTCGCTACTATCACAGAATAATTTAAAATACTCTATAAATTTAGACTTTCTTTCTTTTCCAAAAATATTTTTCGAATAAATTAACGCTTTAGAAGGTGCAAAAATAACAGTCGGATTTATTCTTTCTCTATTACACAAATTCACAAATTCAATTATAGATTTTTTGATATTATTTATATTAGGGTGATTTAAAAATTCTTTTTCTGAAATTTCAATGTCATATAATTCTTTTTTTGTTATAATTGTTTTATTTTTTGTATATGTATTAACTTCTATGAGTTTTTTATTTTTAAACATTTTATAGATTATATATAAAGTATATATTGTAGATTTTTTTTTCTTTTCTCCAATCAATGCTTTATAATATGTTATAGGATTTTGAAAAGATTTATAAATGAGTTTCCAATTTTCTATTGACATATCTATTAAATCATTCCCCTGATAAATCATAAATAAAGCCTGTTGTATTTTTTTATCAGGATATTTTTTAAGGAAATTTTTAAATGTTTGTAAATATTGTTCTGGATTAGTATTTGAAACACCTAAATTATACACATTCTTTTTAGTAAACTTACTGAGTAATGCCGTCCATATCGAATCCTGGGTCACATGCAGACCAAAAGCATAAGAATCACCTAATACAAGGTAAGTTATACTATCTGGTATAGTCTTATTTCTATAACCATTCTCGTCTATTTTGTAGATTAAAATATTTGGATTTTTTATTTTAAATATTTCTTCATTATATTTGGTCTTTATATTTTGGTTTGGCTTGTAAATTGCTGTACCATCTGGCAGATAAAGTTTTTCAGGATCTTTTGTCCTATATAAATACATAAAACCATCAAAAGAAAAAATTACTAAAAATAAAATAAAAGATGAAAAAATTAATTCCTTTTTTATCTTATTGATGAATTTATAAGTAAAAAATGATAATAGTATTAGAAACAAAAAAAAATAACGCAAACGCGGTAAAAAAAGAAACGATAAATAAAGAGGGGCAAGAATAAAAAAAACAGTATAAATTAGTCTATTCCCCCTTTTCATTGCAACCATCTTTCTAATAATTTATCAGTGAGAAAATTTAATTGAAAATTATAATTCAATTCTATATTTGCATAAAAGCTACTGTTATTAATATCCTGGATATGATTATAATTTTTAATATAATTATAACCGAATCTGAAGTTAAAACTATATTTTAATGTTTTTATATATTTTATATTCGAAGAAATATCAAAATATTCTTCTACTGTACCTGATGGAAATTTTGTTTTTTGTACTAAACTTTTTCTTGGTTTAAAAATAGAGCCTTCACCCTTTTGATATGCTAATAGATTAAATTCATAGATAAAACCCTTTATCATATTTTTAACAAAATTAAAATAGACAAGGTGCGCATCCGGTCCGATCCAATGTCCCAGACATTTATTATAATGAATATATCTATTCCAAATTCTTCTCTGACCATATACCCAATTATTTATTCTTGTATATTCTATTCTTGTAAAACCAATTTTAGATAAATATTCTATCCCAAATGTTATTCCAATCTCATTAGGTTCTGATACCATATCATATTGAAAATCATCTATAAAAAAATCTATATACATCTGAAAATTATAAATAGGTTTATAAAAAAATTCTATATCTAACATTATATTATCATTTTCTCCCCACTTATCTGTATAATTTAAAGCTTGTGTAAACTGCTCCAAAAAATATATAGAGAAAGGATTTATATAACCGGGTTCGGGATTTCTTGATTTTCCACCATACAAAACTGTTTCAGATAAAGCTATCTGTAATTTTTGTGAAAACCGAATATCTATTCTATGCCCCGAAATATATCTATTTAATCTTGAGGAATCATAATTATCAGAAGAATCACTATACATTTTACTTAAAACGCCTGAAAAATAAGAAAAATTGATTTTTTTAAATCGTTTAGAATAGTAAATCATCCATATAGATGGAGCATTATTCGACAATAACATAGCTCCATTATAAGGATGCCCCCAATATAAAAACTGTCTTCCTACAACAAATTTTCCTAATTTTTTATTTTTATATATAAACGCTGTAATATCATTATATCCACCAATTTCACTACCACTGGCTGACCATCTATGTCCAGGGTATTGATTATCATATAAACCTTTTGTATCAAGTCTAAATCTTGTGAAAAAAGATAGATTTTTTGCTAATTTAATCTCAAATGAATAAAAAAGTTTTAATCTCAAATATAAACTATCATCTAAATAATCATTATTCTGATATATTATTTCAGGAGTTATATTTAATTCTGATAATATATTTTCTGTTTTTTGCTGCTTTAATAAAGAAAAATACTTATTTAAAAGAGAATTTTGAGAAAAAGATAATTCAGTAGTATTTATTTCATCATATAAAAAATAATAATTCGTAGCTATAGGGTTTTGTGTATAAAAAACAGAATCGAGCTGTAATATCCTATACCATTTATATAACTCATTATCAACAGGTATATAACGATATATATATGCAAAAGAAATTCCTTTTATAATTAAAAGAAAAACGATTATTCTTTTCATTTAAAATTAAAATAAACTATAGAAAATTCTTGTCATAAAAGAAATAATAATTGCCAGAGAAAATGTCAAAAGCATAACAATGCCTGCTTTTTTCCATTTTAACTCACGGCTTAATGCTCCAATAGTAGCCAAACAGGGAATATAAAATGTTACAAACATGGTAAATGTCATAATTTGAGTAGTTGTCATCACTTGTGCTATTTTATTTGTACCTAATGCACTGAATAACATTATCAAAGCTAATTCTTTTCTCATAATTCCAAATAGTAATACTGTCCCTACAGCAACTGGCAGCCCTAATAATTGAACTGTCAAAGGTTTTAATATGGCATTTATGGTGTTATCCCATTTATAGTATGATATAATTTCCATTATTATACTGCCAATAATCAATAAAGGCCATGCCATATATACAAAATCTTTTAATCTGAACCATGTTTTGCTTAATAAAGATTTGATGGATGGAAGATGATATTTAGGTATTTCTAAGATAAGTCCTGGGCTTACTTCCGGCATAACTTTTGACAAAAATTTCCCAGTAATTCCGATTATAACTATATTTAATATATAAATCAAGATAGCAGCCTGTCCTGAAATATAAAAGCCCACCAATCCCAATATAACGGTTAGCCGCGCAGAACATGGCACAAGCGTTGTTAATGTAGCTGTTATAAATTTATCTCTATCCGATTTTAATATTCGTGTAGCAAGTATACCTGGAACTGTACAGCCATATCCCATGATCATTGGAAAAATTGAAGTACCATGAAGCCCAATCTTATGCATTATATTATCTACCATATATGCAACCCTGGCAAGATATCCTGTATCTTCTAATAATGATAAAATAATAAAAAATGGGAATAAATATGGTATAACTATCATTATACCACCACCAACCCCCTGCACCAATCCATTTAATGAATGATATATAAGAGGGTTATGTTTAAAATTAGTTTGCAAATAATTCCCTATTATCTCAAAAAAATCTCCAAAAAAAGGCTCTATTAAACCTCCAAACCAGAAAACTATTTGAAAAGAAAGATATAATATCAAAATTAAAAATAAGTGCCCCAATATTGGGTGAAGTAAAATATTATCAATAAGGTCACGAATATCTCTTTTAACATTTCTGTTTACAATTGCCACTTTTTCAAAAATATTAAATGACATATTATGTCTTACAGACGAAATAATAAAAGAAGAATCTTTATTCGGTATAGATTCTAATTTTTTTATCATACTATTTATATCTGACATTTCTGTTTCTGCTAATTTATCGTCTATAAGTTTTACAAATATTTCATCTTTTTCTATCAGCTTAATTGCTGCAAATCTTTTATTAAATTGTAAATCTATGTTTTCTAATCTATTTTCTACTTGATTTATGATTTTCTCAACATCAGCAGGACCTTCTATTATTTTAGGAACTTTTTTTTCTTTTGATAATTTATAAGCTGTATCAAAAATTTCATAAATTCCTACACCTTCTCTTCCTATTGATGTAATAACGGGAATACCAAGTAAATCAGATAATTTTTCTGTATTAATATTTATCCCTTTTCGCTTAGCTTCATCAATCATATTCAATACAAGAATCATTGGTTTTTGTAATTCCATTAACTGCAATGTAAGTTCAAGACTTCTTGATAGTACCGAAGCATCGCAAATATTAATAATTACATTATCTTCATTATACTTTGAATATAAATAAGTTATTGTGGCCTTTTCAGCATCATCGGAAGGTACTAATGAGTATGTTCCTGGGAGATCAATTATATTAAATTTCCCATTATGGAGAATAATCTCTCCTTTTGTATAGGTTACAGTAACACCTGGAAAATTCGATGCAATAGATTTATAACCAATTACTTCATTGAATATTGTACTTTTTCCACAATTGGGCTGCCCTATAAGTAAAAATTCCATTTTTATTCCTCCTCGACAATTATCTTTTGAGCAAGTCCATATCCAATTGCTATTTCAGATCCATTAGACTCAACAATCATAGGGCCCTTCATAATATTTTTCCGCTTTATCTTTACTATATCTCCAAATTGTATGCCAAAATTTTGTAAATTTTTTCTTGCTTTTAATCCAGCATTTATATTGACTATTTTAACCTTACTACCTGGTTCACATTCTACTAATAATTTTTGCATAATATACTGTCCTTTTTTGTTTCTTTATTATAAAAGTTTTTTTTACAAAGTCAAGTTTTTTTATTAAAAGCAAAGTATATTAAAAATATATTATAAAATTATAAAAAAAATTCAATATATAGTTTTTTATCATAAATATGGAACCTTCAACTTTTAGTTTTAATATATGTTTTCTAAATTAATTAAAAACAAATTCTTCAATAGAATTTGTTTAAAAATTCAATCTCAAAATTTTATTAAAAATAATTTCAAAATCCATCTTTTTCTTAGATATTTCTCAAATATTTTATTTCTAATAATACTTTATATAAAAAATTACTGCATAATAATATAGTGTATGACAAAAATAAAAAAGGC
>CAYLKS010000084.1:0-10419 GCA_964384205.1 uncultured bacterium
CAAGAATTGCTTTTCAGGTTGCTCAAAGAAATGATTCAAGAATAATCCTCGATATGAATGGAGCTGAACAACTTTTAGGCAAAGGGGATATGCTATTTTTACCACCAGGTCAAGCTATACCATATAGATTGCACGGTGCTTATATTTCTACTGAAGAAACTGAAATGCTCGTAAACTACTGGCGACAATATCCTACTAAATATGAAAATATTGTATTAGAAAAATCCGATACTGAGCAAAATTTTTTAGAAGAAAAAGATCCTCTTTTCAATGATGCTGCCAAAATTGTCATTACACAGCAACATGGCTCTACTTCTCTACTCCAGAGAAAATTAAAAATAGGATATGCACGCGCCGCCAGAATTATGGACCAATTAGAACAATCAGGAATTGTTGGTCCTACCGACGGTTCAAAAGCAAGGGAAGTGCTGGTAGATGAGACATATCTCCAATACCTTGAATAATATTTATAATTTAGAAGAAATAAATAAATTAAATAATTTTGATTCTTTCTTATATAGTGAAGATGAAGAAATATATAATAATTACGGTATTGATAATACATTAATTAACAAAGTTATTAATTACCATAAAGAAAATTCTAATTACTCTTTTATTCCAATATCCCATGAGAATAAGTTCTTTTTATTTATTCCAATAAAAATAGCCTCTGATAAAATTCTTTTTATAAGAATTGATGATTCAAAAAGAGTGAATTTACTCCAAAAAGTGATAAAAACTCTTTACAAAAATAAAGCTTTGTCAATTTTATTTAAATATAAATATAACGATTTACTAAAAAATTATAATGAAATAAATAATATATTAAAAAATCTGGAAACTAAATTCGCAGTTATAGATCCTTCCGGAAAAATTTTATTCTCTAATTTTGAAAATAATTATGATTACTGCTTCAATATCATTGGACATTCTGACTATTGTAATCATTGTATAATAAAATCAAAAGATAATGTAAGATCACATAAATTAAATAAAAAATTATATACAGAAAAAATATATAAAATTTCTGAAGAAATAACACTTATAACATTTACAGAAACAACAAAAGAAATAAATCTATTAACCAAAATCAAAATACAACAAGAAGAACTCAATTTTCAAAAAGATATACTAAATTTATTAAATGAAATAAGTTTTTCATTAATAAAAATGGATGGTATAGATGATATAATAAAATACTCAATAGATAAAATATCTGAATTCTTTAATATAAAAAAAATCGCAATTATAATACAAAATGAACGAGGAGTAATATTTCATACTGAAAAAAAAGGATTCGATGAATCTATATTAGAATTTTCAGAGCAAAAAATTGATAACTATATAGAGGCTTTATCAACATTAGAAATTATACCTCTAAAATTTAAAGATCAAATAATAGGAAACATTATTTATGAATATAAAGAAAATAAAGATATAGTTTACAATTTTTTTAAAATCTTTAGTGAACACTTAATCACTTTAATACAGAAAATTAAACTCCAGGAAGAATTAAAGCACCTTGCAGATAAAGATACACTCACAGATTTTTATAACAGAAATTATTATGCTCGAAAATTCTCCTCTATTATCAAAAATAGTATAAAATTTAAACAACCTCTAAGCATACTGTTATTAGATTTAAACGGTTTAAAAATGGTAAATGATAAATATGGTCATCATGCTGGAGATTTGTATATAAAAAAATTTGCTAATGTATTAAAAAAACACACCAGAAAAACAGATATACTAATAAGAATGGGAGGAGACGAATTTCTTATTATAGCATATTCTGCTAATAAAACAGGCTCATTGGCCTATATGAAAAAACTAAAAAATATATCGGGAAAATATTACTTCGAAGTAACTAATCTAATAAAAATACCAATTACCTTCTCCATAGGA
This sequence comes from uncultured bacterium, assembly GCA_964384205.1. GTDB lineage: Bacteria > JAGOEH01 > JAGOEH01 > JAGOEH01 > CAYLKS01 > CAYLKS01. The sequence continues at coordinate 1,906 of CAYLKS010000084.1, forward strand.
TATGCATCTTCCGAAGAAACTAATATTCCTGAACTTCTTTATCAATTAGCAGATAAGCGCATGTATGAAGATAAAGAAAACTTTTATAAAAACCATAAAAAATATAGGTAGGCTTCTATGGATACTAAAAAAATAATACAAAATATCATTGAACTACAATTAGACAAAAAAGATATAGAAAAACTACAAAAAAATGACCTACAAAATATTAATATCTTATTTGAACAGCAAACAGAATTGGTAAAATTAATTAATTCGTTTATAGACTTTCTTAAAGATGTTGAAAGCGAATTTTATATAATGAATAACCTATTAGAAAGTTCATCTTTGAATATAGTCAATTTATCAGAAGAATTGATAAATATGTCATATGAAATAGAAAATCCAGAATTATCTCAAAAAATACAAGATAAAACTTTCCAAATAATATCTTCTCTTGAATTTCAAGATATTATAAGCCAAAAAATTAATAAAATAAAAGAATTTAACGATCTGATTATAAACCAATATAATGAATTTATTGAAAAATATAAGATTTCAAATAACAAACTAAAAAAAGTATGCAAAGAAAAAGAAGAACAAAAAATCCAAGAAAAAGAAAAAGAAATACTCACGGATCAAAATCTTGTAGATCAATTACTTGCTGAATTTGGCATAAAACAATGAATAAACTGTAAATTTTATTATTGACTTAAAAACAAAAATTTATTAAATACAATTAACCCTGCGCCCATAGCTCAACTGGATAGAGCATCTGACTACGGATCAGAAGGTCGGGGGTTCGAATCCTCCTGGGCGCGTATATTTTATACAATATAAAAAGGAGAAAATCAATGAACACAATAGTAATTGGTGATGGTGCATGGGGTACAGCATTTGCCATGGTTTTAGCAGATAGTAAACATACAGTTAAATTATTTTCTTTTTTCCCGGAATATGCAGAAGAAATTAAAGAAAAAAAAGAAAACTATAAATATCTACCAGGAGTAACAATTCCTGACAATATTCAAATAGTAAATATAAAAAATTTTACAAATTTTGAAGAAGCAGATCTTATAATAAATGCTGTACCTACTCAATTTGTTAGAAACTCTTTTGAAAAAATAAAAAACTATATCAAAAAAGATACACCTATTATAAGCTTATCAAAAGGTTTGGAAATCAAAACAGAAAAAAGAATATCTCAGGTGCTAAATGAACTCTTTCCACAAAATGATATATTTGTATTATCAGGGCCTTCCCATGCAGAAGAAGTTTCTAAAAAACTCCCAACAGCTGTAACATTGGCTGGCGAAAATAAAAAAATATTAGAAGATTTACGAGACGAAATATCCAATAAATATTTCAGAATATATACAAATGAAGATCTAATCGGTGTAGAATTAGGTGGAGCATTAAAAAATGTAATTGCTCTTGCTGCCGGAATGATAGATGGGCTGGGATTTGGGGATAATACAAAATCTGCCCTAATTACAAGAGGAATTGTAGAAATGATCCGCCTTGCAGAAAAAGAAGGTGCAAATTTTAAAACATTTTACGGACTCTCAGGTCTGGGAGATCTTATAACTACATCAATAAGTCAACACGGAAGAAATTGGAATTGCGGTTATCAAATTGGAAAAGGTAAAAGTTTAAATGAAATTCTTAATAATACGAATAAAGTAATAGAAGGGGTATTTACAGTCAAAGTTACAAAAAAACTATGTACTAAATATAATATAGAAATGCCTATTGCTGAAAAAGTATACGAAGTGTTATATAAAAATAAAAAACCTTATGATGCTGTTATAGAACTTATGACCAGAAAACTAAAATTTGAATAAAACCTCTATATAGAATTTTATACAGAATTACGAAATTTTATACAGAATCGCGAACAACTAATTCTGTTCTTATCTTTTCTACAATTCTATTGAATTTTACATTTTTATTTTCTTTAAATTTTGTTATTCTATCTAAAATAATTTTCATTGCTATTTCGCCCATTTTATTCAGATCCTGCCTAATAGTAGTTAATGAAGGATATATAAATTTTGAAATAGGTACATCGTCAAATCCAATTATACCAAAATCATCTGGCACTTTATAACCATACTCAAATAATGATTGCATAATGCCTATTGCTACCTCATCTCCTGCAGGAACAAAAAAAGCATTATATTTCTCCAATTTACCTTCTAACTTCAAAGTTTCAACTATCTTTTTTCCAGTCTCCAAGAAATCAAAATCTCCATATCTAATTAAAATAATATCTTCTTCTTTTATATCATTACCAAATTCTTTTGCAGCTTTAACAAAACCAGCTACTCTATCCTTCATAGTAGGATCATCATAAGTAGCACTTATAATTGCTACTCTATCTCTTCCAACTTTATGTAAATATTTGCCTGCCTGATATCCACCATTAAAATTATCTACTTCTATTGAGTCAACTAAATTTTTATTATTTTCTATCATCACAAAAGGAAAGGAAAAATTTTCTATAATACTCAAAAGCTCATCAGGAACATCAAAATAAACACTTATTATTCCATCTACTTTACCACCTAAAATCAAATTCTTAATAATATTTCCATAAGATTCATAATAAGCCCTTTTTGATAAAAATAATATATCATATCCATTTATTATTGCTATCTTTTGGATACCTCTTAAAATTTCAATTTCAAAACCACTTTTTATATCATAAACAAAAAATGCTACTGTTTTTGTCGCTTTTCTTGAAAATCTTTTATTAGTTACATTAGGGATATAATTAAGCTCCCTCATTGCTGTCATAACTTTTTGTATTGTCTCATCTTTGAAGCTTGTTTTCCCATTAATTATCATTGATACTGTAGCAGGTGTAACACCCGCTCTTTTAGCTATATCATCTAAAGTTACTTTTTTCATATTACTATCCTAATAATTTTAGTTAAAAAAGTCAAGTATTTTTTTTAAATTAATTTTATTTTAAAAATATTTTTTCTAATTTTTAAAGACAAAATACTTAATCAATTGATTTACAAAATAATACATACTATAGACCATTTGCAAAATACCTTAAAAATTCTTTAAAAAATTTTTACTATTTAAAAAAATAAATTAAAAGTAAGTCTATTAACATATTTAAATCTATTAAAAAAATTGTATGGCTAATTTAAATCAAAGTTTAAATCAAAGTAATCATTCCCCTATAAAACTGTTACTGCATTTATAATTCAAAAAAATTATTGGCAGTGCATTGTATAACTCTAATTTTGTAAACCAATTAAATTTTGTAAACCAATTAAATGAATGACAAATTGTATTTAATATATTTTTAATTTTTTTTAAGAAGGTTAACCCAATGAGTAATTTCCTTATTAAATACTTAGTCAAAGAATAAAAAAATAATAAATATCTATTTTACTTTTATGAATAATAATGTCTCATCATCTTTTTTATGAGGATATTGTTTTTTTATATTTTTAAGAATATTATTCATTAATAATTCCAAATCTGTAAATTGTCTAATATATAAATCAACAATTTCTAAAAAAAGAAATTCATCTAACACCTTAGTTTTATTTTTACTGTAATTACTAAAGACACCATCTGTATAAAGACACAAAATATCTCCTTCATTTATCTCAAGACTATATCCTTTAGCTTTATATCCTGGAATCATACCCAAAGGAAATGAATTAGCTTTTTTTATATAAAAAAGAGAATCTTTAGATTTATCAAAAAACAAAGGGAAAGGGTGTCCAGCAGAATAAACATATAATCTGTACTTTTCTAAATCCATTATTGTATAAACCAAAGTAGAATAATAATAATAATTATAATTTTTAATCAAAAAATCATTAATTTTAGAAAGAACAAATTGCGCATCTAATAAATTATTTTTATAAAAATTAAATATTGTTTTTATCTGAGCTGTTATCAAAGAAGAATTCAATCCATGCCCTGCAATATCTCCCACTATAAAAACAAATTTTTTACTACCTATTTTTTTTATATCATAAAAATCCCCTCCAGCATTAAAATAAGGAGAATAAAATAATTTCAAATCTATTTCTTCTATAAAATCATTACCAGATTTTAAGATCTCTCTTTGCATCTTTGATAAAGCATTAATTTCAGATTTTATTCTATAAACTGCCAATCGTCTTTTATAAACAAAAAGAAAAATAAAAAACATACTAATTGATATTACTAAAAATATTAAAAAAAGAATTCCCTTCTTTTCCCACCAATATCTATCAATAAAAATTCTAAAATTTAAAGCAGCATTATTAACAGAAAATAAATTATTTCCTGCAATAAAAAATCTAAGATTATATACCCCACTTTTTAAATTAAGTAAATTTATTTCATTCATATTATGAGCATTTATTTTTTTCTCTAAATTAAAAAATGTAAAAATATCAAAATCACTTTTAATACTATTTCCTTCAAATTTAAATCGTATATCCTTAACACCTGCTCCCAAATTTAACACACACTTATTACACTCTATATATTGATTATCTACAAAAATAGAATCTATCCTAATCTCTGGTCTAACTAAAAAATACGACAACTCTTTTAATGGTATCTTTAAAATATCAAAATCAGTAAAAATATAATAACAATCTCCTATTCTTTTAATTTTTTTTATACTATTATTAAAAGGCAAAAGAGAAGAAAAATCCCAAATCCCGCCTTTTACATAAAAATAAATACTATTATTATTATAAAAACAATTTTTATCAATAAATTTACAGTTATCAATTAAATTAGCAAACATTAATTCTTTATATATATCTCCATTTTTATTCATTATATAAAAGTATTTATGAGATAGAACATAAAAACGATCATCAATACAAAAATCTAATATTTTTTCATTGGTATGAAAAAAATTATCTATGCTGTCATTACTATATTTAAAAATCCTATTTCCTTTTAATATATAAAATTTATTATTACTATAATGCACTTTACTACAATTTAATAAAGAATCTTTTAATAAAATGACATCTTTAGCAAACTTATATATATATAAATTATTATGAATATAAATAAATATTTCATCATCTTTTACGTTAATCACTGACCTATCAAAATCAAAAAATAATTCAGAAGATGGTTCTATTTCCTTTAATTTCCCCAAGTTATTATTAAAATATAAATACAAATTAAAATAATTATCAAGGAATAAAAAAATCTTTCTCCCTTCACTTTCAATTATCTTAACTTTTTTAAAATAAAATCCTTTAGATAAAAGTTTTATCGGCTTTCCATCCATATATAAAAAATTGTCAACACAATAGATATTACTTGTTAAATTAATACAATTTTTCACCATCTTGTGAGCTCTGGATTTCTTTAACATTAAAGAATTATTATCTATAAAAAAATTATGTTTTTTCCCTGAATGTCGAATAAAAATAGTATCTTTCAACATAACAGAACGATAACCTCTTAAATCATATCTAATCTTCTTTATAATATTAAAATTTACTATATCATATATTAATATTGATTCTTTTGTAATTATATAAAAAAACTTCCCATTAAAATAAGATTTTTTAATTATATCTTTTTTATTTAAATCTAATTTAAGTTCAAAAATTTTTCCATCTTTTATAACAAAGACATTTCTAAAAAAAACAAAAATAAATTTATCTTTTATTTGTAATACCTCTTTTAATTTTGTAAGATTATATTTAAATTCAAATTCTTTAATACATAAATATGGAAAAATATAATATCCAGAATTTGTATTTACATGAAAAGAATTTTTATTATCAATAAAAAAAGATTTAATATAAAATCCCATATCTAATACATCCACTATTTTCTCTATATTTTCACCTATCAAAAAAAAAGAAACCTTATCATACCCCAAATATATATTTTCTAACCCCAAAGGCAAAATTTTACTGAACTTCGGACTATATTCTATTCTTCTTACAATTTCAAAAGTGTCTTTATAACTATAAATACTATTTGCTTTCTGAATATATAATTTATTTTCACTCTTCCAGATATTACCAACACTATCACTTAAAAATATTAATTCATCTTTTCTTATTCTATACAACTTATTACTATTGCTTAAAAAAAAGACATCCCGCCCTATAACAATATAATATTTTATGAAAACTCCCTCATTTATTTGACTAATTTTTTTAACTATCCCTTTTTGATAAAAATATAAATTTTTGTCAAAAGTAAAATAAAAAACATTTGAATCAATCATTACAGGCTTATTAATATTACTAAACTCAAATTTATTATAATTTAAATTAACCTCTATCAATGTATCTTTTTTAAATTTAAAAATTTTTGTTTTTCCTATAAAATATAGACTCGAATCAAAAGATATAGAATAGTTTACTATAGTACCATTACACCTATAAACTTCTTTAAACAAATTATTTCTAATAATATATAAAAAATACTTATTTTCTTTAATACCTATAGCAAAAATATTATCTTTATAATTAAACACCATTCTGATATTTGAATCTTCTGGAAGAGGAATTTTTCTATAGAAAAAACTTGGCTTTCTTTCATTTAAAATTTTATTTGCAAATATAGATATGGATGATAAAAAAAATATAAACACTATAACAAAGTTTCCCATATAATTATATATAATTCATTTTTTTTATTATACAAGAAAAAAATTTTTGGACTTGACAAAAAACAAATATTATATTAATATAAAGGATTTATTCAAACAAAGGAGACAAATAATGACGGCTCTTAATCAAAAAACATTAGGAATATTATGCGGTGGCGGACCTGCCCCGGGTTTTAATAGCGTAATAAGTTCTGTTACTATTGAAGCAAAAAAAAATGGATGGGAAGTATTTGGTATTTATGATGGATTTTCTCATCTTGCAAAGGGTGAAAAAAAAGTTATTCCATTAACCATTGACATGGTTAGCAGAATCCATCTTGATGGTGGTAGTATTATAAGAACATCAAGAGTAAATCCTACTAAAAATGAAAAATTAATGCATAATGTAGTAAATACATTAATTGATCTCGGAATAACTCACCTTGTTACAATAGGCGGTGATGATACTGCCTTTTCTGCGTACAATGTAGCAAAATATTCACGTGAAAAATTAGGAATGGAAATAAAAGTCGCTCATGTTCCAAAAACTATTGATAATGACCTCCCTTTACCAGAAGGTATACCAACTTTCGGTTTTGAAACAGCACGATCTTTAGGTGCTCAAATTGTTTCCAACCTTATGGAAGATGCAAAAACTACTGGAAGATGGTTCTTCGTACAGGCAATGGGACGAGTAGCCGGACATTTAGCATTGGGAATCGGTAAAAGCGCTGGTGCTACCATCACAATTATCCCAGAAGAATTCAAAGAAGAAAAAATAAAACTTCAAACTATTGTTGATATCTTAGTTGGTGCTATTATAAAAAGACTTGCCAGTGGTAAAGGCCATGGCGTGGCAGTTGTTGCTGAAGGTTTAATAGAAAAAATTGATAAAGAAGACTTTGAAGCTTTAGAGCATGTTGAAAAAGATGAACATGGACATATTAGATATGCTGAATTAAATTTCTCTGATCTACTAAAAAAAGAAGTGAAAAAAACACTGAATAGTCTTGGCATAAAAATGACAATCGTTGATAAAGAAATTGGATATGAAGTAAGATGTGCTCCACCTAATGCCTTTGATGTTGAATATACAAGAAATTTAGGTTTTGCTGCCTTCGATTTTCTAAATAAAGAAGGCACTAATGCTATCATTACTATCCAGAATAATCAAATTGTACCCATTCCTTTTGATGAAATCTTAGATCCTATTACAGGTAAAACTCAAGTTAGAATGGTAAATATAGATTCTATTCAATACAGAATTGCCAGACAATATATGATTAGATTAGAAAAAGAAGATTTTGATTCAACTATAGATATTGAAAAAATGTCTGTAGTTGCAAATATGTCACCTGATGAATTTATAAAACGCTTCAAATATCTAACAGAAATGTAAAAATTATTTTCTTTTCAAATGTAAAAAAGCAGGCTTTATTTATTTAAAGCCTGCTTTTTTTATTGGTGATAATATTTTTAATTTTAAACTTCGGCTAAACCTGTAGGTTGTTCAGTTTGATTATTATTATTATTTAAAAAATTATTATTGTTTAAAACAGATTCCCTACTATCCACTTTATATTGCTGAGCAAAATGTAAGAGTTCTTCTACCTTTAAATTTACATCAGAAATAGCTTTTACAATTTCTCCTAAACCGGAAGAATTCTCTAATGAAGATGTATTTATTATCTCTACATTTTTCAAAATTTGTTCTATTGCATTTTTCTGTTCCTCAAGAGCATTTACTGTATGATTAACAAACTCTACTGTTCCCTGGAAAGCATCATTTATTTCCCCCATAATCTTATTTGTTTCCTGAACAGCCTCATTAACTTTCTCTATTTTTGTAACATTCGATGTTATTGCTCTCACTATAGAAGATATATTGTTATTTTTATTAGTAATAAGATCTGATATTTCTTTTGTAGAATTTTGAG
>CAYLKS010000085.1:0-10156 GCA_964384205.1 uncultured bacterium
AGCTTCTAAAATTATCAAACTGAAATTACAAGGATTATCATTTAAGCAAATAAGCCGTGTTTTGGGAATTCCCCAAGGCACGGCTTATCGTTTATACAAACGGGGTTTATCTGACAAGTCATATTTTGAGAGAATAGGAAATAAAACTCGCAGAAATTCCCGCCCATTTTGCCCGCTTTGGGAAAAAGATTTAAAGTGGATAGAAATTCTTTATGTCAAGCTTCCATTATATCTTTCTCATTTTATTCCTCCCGATTCTTTGGAATTCCAAAGAATTTATGATTACTTTTTAGATTTTGCATATACGACCCCACAAATTCTTTCTGCTAGCAACCCCATTGCCTATTTTTGGGGTTGCGTACGCAAGCGGATTTGTGGGGTTTTTATTAACGATATTAAAAAAAAGGAGGTGAGGCTAGAATGTTTAAAATGTGCGGGTAGGGGAAGACCCCTTTAAAACTCCAAGTGCCCGCACTACAAAAAGGAGGTTAAAATGTGTGAGTTTTTCAGCTTTGCAGTAAAAAAGGATGGGGCAATCTTAGCTCTACTTGGGGCAGAAAGAACAAGATATTTAGCTGAAGGGAAAAACCCCGATTCTCACAGTTTGATTTGTGAACATTTCGGGGTTAATGAGGACGACACTTGGAAATTTGAGATTGAAATGACAAAAAATGATATTGAGCGGTTGACACAAGCCCCTTTAACTGTCCAAACTATTGAGGAATTGGAAAAACATTATGATGGTGGAATTGATTTTAAAGAGTTTCCTACTGATTTTTTGCCTCGGATTCAGTTTTGGCTTGAACAAAACAAAGATAAAATTATTGAGGCTGGCAATCTAAAATATGGGGCTGATTTAGTAGAGACCATAATAGGTAAGATTCCCGCTCAATTTGAAGTTATTCTTGCATATCCTAGACTTGGGTCCCAAATATTTTCTGAATTGACAGTAGATTTTGTACCAGTCAAAAACAAAACAGATTGGTATAAAAAAGATGATATCAGATTGATAATCAAATTAGAAAGAGAAAATACTTATTCAAGATTATTTGTTTCAAGATATATCCACGAATACGCAAGAGTTATTGACGGTACTGCTCAAAAATTTGAGGAATACCGCATAGTAGTTTATGGGATAACCAAAACCAGAAAAGAGGGAGAAATGATTTAAAAAAACAAGGAGGTAAAAAATGTGTAGAAAAGAATTTAAAAATCTTTTATTGACGCTTAGGCGTCATCTTATAGGGGCATTAAAAGCGGTGGAGGAGATTTTAAAATTATTATAGTTTAAGCCTCCACCGCTAAAATTAGCGCTCGGGGCAAGTCTTTTTAAAGGGCTTGCCCTTTTTTTGTTTTGACCCGTTTAAGGGGATTATGAAAAAGGAGGTGATAAATTTAAATGTCAGATTTAATCATCTTTATAATTTTAGTTTTGGTACTAAAAACATTAAAAGGAGGTAATTAAAAATGTTATCTAGGAAATACTATAAAATGATAGCTAAAGTTATGAATGACTTAAGACCTATTCAAACAGATTTGGAAAATAAAGAATGTTTCATTATTAGAAAAAGACAATGGGAAAAGACAGTTTTAAAATTATGTGAGATTTTCAAACAGGATAATCCTCGTTTTGATAGTCAAAAATTTATTAATGCCTGTTATGGCAAATAAATAAAAAGGAGGTGATATCATGCGTTATTTAAATGATGAGTATTTAGATATTTATGACCAAGAGGAACAAGAGATTCAATTTTTAAAAGAGAATTTAGACCTAAATCTTAATATTAATGAAGCATTAGATTTTGTGGAATGGCAGCTTGAGCAATTTGACGAAAAAATAAATATGCAATTATCCTAAGTGGCAATTAATATGCACAAAAAGTTAATGGCAAAATTAAATAAAAAATAACAAAATAATATGCAATTGGTATAAATGCCAAATAATATGCCAAAATTCCTAATGGCAAAAATTAAAAAAAGGAGGATTTAAATGGCAATAGCTAGAGGTGGTTCTGTTTGGAATAAAAGAAAATTATATAAATGTCCTAAATGTCATAAAAAAGGTGTTTATGAAACGTGGATTCATGGAGTAGGCTTGATTACTAGATGTAGATATTGCAAAAGATTAACTCATGGAGATATTAAAGATTACATGGAGATTTATAAAGAAAAATAAAAAAATAATGTTTTAGACCTAAAATAAATATGCGATTTTCACTAATGACAAAAAATATGCCAAAATTGCTGATGGCAAATAATATGCGATTTTCACTAATGGCAATTAATATGCGCAAAATGTTAATGGCAAAAAATTATTGACAAAAATAAATAAACATGCTATAATATATAAAAAAAGAAGGAGGTAAAAGATATGAAGGTAATCGGACAAATTAGAATTGGAGATGATAACGATATTTTACACAAATATGATACAGAATTTGAAGTTAATGATGAGGATGAGTTAATAGATATCGTTGAGGAAACATTGATTGAAGAATTAGCAAACTATTTAGGAATTTCTGAAAAAGAAGTAAAAGAAAACAAGACAGATTTTGGCGACCCCGAATTTTTTGGAATTACTTATGATAAATGTGTATGTAAAGAATGTCCAGATAAAGAAATTTGTGAATATAGAAAAAATGGAGAATTTTGCGAGTATTCTCATATACCTTATACAGCAAGTTTCATAAAAGAAAAGGAGGTAAACAATGATTAAGAAAAATGATTTAAAAGATTTATTACTTTGTGAGATTTTAGATTGCGGATATAGAGATGTAGAAAGATTTATTGAATTACTCAATAATTACATAAATAAACGATATACTATTAAAGGAAAAAAAAGATTTATCGGTGAAGAAAATCTAGATTTTATCGGAGATTATTTAAAGGAAATTGCGGATGCTAAAAATGTCTTAGATGTAAATAATCTTTATTATTGTCTTTTTAATGAAATAATTCAAAAATTATCTGAAATTTATAATGTCAATTTAGCAGATTATGACAATTCTTATTACAATTACCTTGATAGCCACTTGTGGATAGATTTTGACAAATTAGAAAAAGAAAATCCTCATCTCACAAAAAAAGATATTAAAGAATTGAAAAAAATAATTGCAGATTATGAATAAATTAAAGGAGGTTTAAAAATGGCAAATTTAGAATTAACTAAAATTGAAAAAGAAATTGAGGAAAAAGAAATAGAAGTAAAATTAAATCTTAAAAATTTATATCTTGATTTTATTGAATGCTACTTATTGATGATAAAGGCATATATGACATTATTAGAATTAGACCTAAATGTATTAGAAAAATTAAAAGAATTAAAAGAAGGAGGTAATTAAAATGCAAGTACTAACAAAAAATGAGCTAAAAAAAGGATTGAAAGTAAAGATGGAATGGAAGGGAAAAATCTATGAAGGGATTATTATTAATGAACCAAAGGATGATGCCAAGGAATCTGCACGTTTGACACGAGGCAGATTTATCTCTATTAAAATTCAAACAGATACAGGTAAAATTCTTAATATGCCTTACACTAATAGGGCAAAATATTATGTCTTAAATTAAAGAAGGAGGAAATAAATATGGTACAATTAACTTGCATTTTGGATTTATGCCCAAAAAATAAGACAATAGTTAATTATAAAAGATGTATAAATTGTAAATATTTTAAAGGACAAAAAAATATTGGTACTATTCTTTGCAATCATAAAGAAGCAAAAACAGACCCAAAAAAGAAAGATGGGATGCCTTAAAAAAAGCTAGTGGAATATTGCATATAATTTAATATGCGCAAAATGTCAGTGGCAAAAAATATTGACAAAAATAAATATTTATGCTATAATATAATAAAAATAAATTGGAGGTAAATATGAAATATCAAGCATTATTAGTAAGTTATGATGGAGATTATGTTACAGACTTTGAAGGAAAGACAATTAATGAAGTTTTAGAACAATTAGTAAATAGAGGAAGTTATTGGTGGTTTTTTCCTTTTGAATTTATTATCAAAAATCCTTTAAAAAATTTGAATGGACGTATTATAGATGCACCAATAAAAGTATTCAAAAATAAAAGAATTAAAACTGTATTAGAAGCCTTTAAAAAAACTTATAAAGAATATAAAAATCAAAACATTGAGGCAGAAATTTATTTAAATTTAGTAGCTAATGAGATTAGAAAAAATTATAAAGGAGGTATAAAAAATGAGAATTATTAAAGAATCAGAAATTAAAGAATTATTGAATTCTAAAAATTTACCTATTAAAACACATCTTTTTGCAAAAGAAAATAATATTGCAATCAAAACTATTGTTAATACTCACATGTATATTTGTTTATTTCCCTTTGATATTTTACATTTTATTTGCATAGAAAGTCAGAAAAAATTGTAAAAGGATATATATGCTGAAAATTAATATGGCAAAAATACTGATGGCAAAATAATATGTTTAAAAAAATTAAATATGGAGGTATAAAAAAATGAAAATAGAAAATCAAAAACTTATTTTGGAATACTTTGATGAAACTTGGGGTTCATGTCGCCATTGGCAGATTGTGGAATCTTACAGAGAAATTCAAAATAAAAATGATTTTGAAAATATTATCAAAGATAAGAATGGATGGATTGTAGCATGGGAAGGAAATTGTATTGAAAAACAATTTAATGACTCAAGGAGAAACAGACACAGACAAGCATTCTATGAATTCAAATTACCTCAACTATGCATTGTAAAAAGATTTGTTAAAAACTATCCATCATGTAATAAAAAAAGATGGCAAAAATACTTTGAATATTTGTTAATTGAAAATGGACAAATAATCAATAAAAAAACAATAGGAAGGGTTTAATATGTGTTTAAAAATTTCATTTAAAAACAATTGCTTTAAAATTGACAAATTTGAAAATGGAAAATGGCAAAATGTTATAACAATTAAACAAAAAACATTCAAAGATTTTGGATTTTCTTGTAATGAAATTGCAAAAAGATTAGCAAAAATAATAGAACAATTATTAATTGAAATAATATGCAAAAAGGAGGATAAAAAATGAAAAAAGAAACATGGGGAAATAGGAAAAACTCAATGACACATGATGTCATAATCCATGCAGAAATTGGACGAAAATATGTATATCTTACACGAGAAAGAAATAAGCAATTGTGGAAAACAGTACGGGTATTAAAAGAAAAATATCAAAAATGCAAAACTTTTGAAGAAGTAGATGAACTTTACTTAAATTCAATATAAAATTAATATGCAAAAAGGAGTAATGGCAATGAAATTAATAGAATTAGTATTCAAACATAAAAAAGAAACAATAGCAATAACAAAAATGGCTCAATCAGAAAATCTTAATGCAGAATTTATCAATAAATGTGATATTGTTATCTATTACAGAAATGATACTAATTTTGATAATTCAATAAGAATAGAATTTAAACATGTTAAAGAATTATTAGAATTATTGAAATTGATTAATGATTATTTAGAAGGAAAGAAAAAAATTGATGAAAGAAAAATAATTGATTTAGGAAAAAAATAAAATGTATATAGCAATCAAAAAAGGAAATAAAATCATTAATACTTGTTATACAAATAATTCATCTTTATTATTTGAATGTTTATTTAATAATTTAATTCCTAAAAAAGATATATTAAATAATTTAGAATTAGATGAATATTTTAATGATAATAATATTAAAAATTGGACCTATTTAATTATAGGATATAAGATTAAAAAGAATATATTTATTAAAAGTAAATTAATTATAGAGGAGGATTAATAAATATATCAATGCTGCAATGCTGCATTTATATTATTATTAAATTGGACCAAATATATTAAAATATTAACATTAAGTTAGACCATTTATATTTAAGGACCAAAATAATATTAATTATATTCATAATTAATATTACTGCTGAAAAAAATAATGACATCTCTATTTTGAATATGCTTTAAATGTTAATGGCAAAATAGTAATGCAAAAATTTCAATATAAGTTAGTTATCCATCTAAAGCATGCTTTTTGAAATCTTATATAACTTTTGGAAAGTTATATAACTTTTGAAATCTTATATAACTTTTGAAATCCCTTAAAGCATGCTTATTGAAAAGTTATATAACTTTTTTTGAAATCTGAAAGTTATATAACTTTTGGCTATATAACTTTATTGACAATAAAAATGATTTAAGTTATAATAAATCTATGAAATACCAAAAACATAGTAATAAAAAAATTACAACAATATCAATTAATTTAGAAACTTACAACAAACTTAAAGACTATTCCAAAAAAACAAAAAAATCTATTTCTTTAATAATCAATGAAGTACTAGAAGGATTCAATCCTCAACATTCATTAAATATCCAAGAATTATCAAAAAAATTAAATATCCCTGAATTTTTAATTGTCAAAGCAATTCTCTTTGCTTTATCTGATTTAAAAACAAATAAAAAATCTGAATTCAAAGAATTTCTAAAATTTTTCAAAAAATGGATAAAACAGAGCAAAGATTAATCTTTTATCTTTGTCATTTTAAGAATGACCATCCTGAAATATTTTATAGAGTATTATTAAAATATATCAATAGATTTATTGAAGAATTTATTATCAAAGGATATAAAAAGAAATATATTGAATTTTGCAAAAAATATGATATAATTCCAAATCAAAGAATTCTCAAATTAATAGATATTGTTTCAAAATCTGAAGATATAGAATTCTTATAATGATAGATAAGATATTTCAGCTTGAAGAAGAAATTCATAATCTTAGAAAAAATAAAGAATTAATTGATAAATTCATAGAGTTTTTAAAGCAATTAAAGATTTGTCCTTTGTGTGGACAAAAAATAGATGAAAAAATCTTGAAAAAACATTTAAGGAGAATAAAATGAAATTTTGGCAATTTAAAATCAAAAACAAATTAATGATTTCTGTTTATATTGATTTGAAATGTTGGGGATTTGGCATTGATATTACTTGGGGCTATATTTATGAAAAATTCATTTTTGATTTAATGTTTTTATGTTTTTTAGTTAAAATTGCTATTATAGATGATGATGAGGAATAAATCATGTTAAAAAGAATAATTTGTTGGATTTTTGGACATAAATGGAATCATCCTGTGATTAGATTTATCAGAAATAGAAAAGTTTCTTATCCTGTCATTTATTGTGTTAGATGTGGAAAAATAAAAAAATCTTTATAATTCAATTCCTTTTGGATTTTCTTTCATAAATCTCCTTGCTATTTTAAGAGCTTCTATCTTTTTTTCTATATTTTTAGCAATAGTTTTGTATTTTATGCCAAATCTTTCCTCAACCATGATATCATATAAATATCTACCCGAAACTTGTGGAATTGTAACAATCCTTAATGCTTGTTGAGGTTTTCTTTTTTTATTTACCCAATAATCTTTAAATCTTTTTTCCCACATTGTTATCTCCTTTCAATTTCAATTGCTATATTATCCCAACAAATTAATTTTTTACCTAAATATTAACATAGAAATTTCTTTTTTCTATTTTTTTATTACATTTATTGCATATATATTCTTTTTTTGCTTTTTTGATAATTATATCGGGACATACTTTTATCATTTTTTGTCACCTCCTTTATTTTTTCTATTATATTATACAATATTTGTGATTATTTGTCAATATATTTTATTATGATAATTTCCTTGTGAAAAATAGTGACCCTATTATCTCAAGATAGTGACCCTATTAAAATAGTGACCCTATTATCTCAAGATAGTGACCCTATTAAAATAGTGACCCTATTATCTCAAGATAGTGACCCTATTATCTTGACATGACTTATCTTAATATGTTAAATTATTTATATGAAAAGATTAAATAAGCATAGTTCTAAAAAAACTATTAAAATTCAGCTTTATTTGGAAATTTATGAACAATTAAAAGAATATTCCAAAAAAACCAATAAATCCATTTCTTTAATTATCAATGAATGCTTAAATCCTTTAAAAATTCAAAGATTATCCAAGAGATATAACCTTCCAGGATTTATCATTGTTAATATTATTTTAGAAACTTTATATGATTTAAAGAAGCAGAATTTTAAGGAATTTCAAACATTTATAGATATTTTCAAAAATAATATATGTAAAAAATTTGTCAAGTAAATTCTTTCTATTCCTTAAACGAGAAAATTTTATAGAAATATCCTATTTTTGAAACAAATTCAAAACCCACATTTTCAGCAAAAATGTAAAATACTTGTCAAGTTAAATCCCTCAAAATTTGACATTTAACCAATAATAATATATAATATCTAAAAATGCTAGAAGAAATCTATTATTTACTAAGAGATATAATTGATTTAGAAAAATACATTAAAAATAGAAATATTGATATTGTAGATATTCGTTATAAATTGATATTAAAACGTGCTAAAAAATTATGGAAATCTCAAGAATTAGAAAAATTTAAAGAAGAAAGATTGCAAAGATTAGTAGAATATGTAGAAAAGGATTATAAACAATGAAGCATGAACCACTAAATAACAAAATATTTTATTTACCTGAAAAAAATCTAAAAATATTCTTATTTTCATCTGTTAAATCAGCAGTTTTAGGATTTCTAGAAGATATTAGAAAACATACTTTTTTCTGTGAAAGAGATACAGATTTTTATGTTTCTTTAGATGATATAGAAAAATTACTTAAAAAATGGTTTAAAGATGTCATTTAACCTATACTTTAAAGAATTAACTAAAAAAGATAAAGAAAATCTTGTAGATATAGAAGGTATGCTTGTTTGTAGTAAATGTGGTTATCAAACAGAAAATCTTGATGAAAAGTTTTATTTTGTTAAAAGAATAAACAATGGAATACCCGAAACTTGTATTTATTGTGATTCTTGCTTAAAGAGTAGCAGTTTTGTAAGTAATAGAAAAGATGAAAGAATGGTGTAAAAAGGTTAAATGTAGTCTTGATTTGTTTGATTTGCATTAAGCATGAGATTTTCGGTATTTACGAAGACAGGCTTGGAAAAAAAGGGCTTTCCTAAGTTCCCAACATTCCAAACAAAAATCTCCAACCTCATCAATCAACCCAATTAACCCTTGACAAATATCTCTAAATATGTTATACTATTACAAAAAATGAGATTAAAGGAAGAAAAAAAGCAATTGCGTTTTATCAGAAAAAAGGCTTATCAATTGATTTTATTCTTGCTTGTGAAAGAAAAAAACTTGACATTTTTAATTAAATGTGCTATAATATAATAAAATAAATGAAAGGAGGTAAAAAGAAAATGTGGGAAAATAAAGCTTATTATCAAGGAGTTTCTGCAATTTATAAAGATGGGATAGAAGTTGCCGAAACTAAACGTTGGCATATTGTTATTGTGCACGAACCAAAATTATTTTTAGAATGTCCTTTTAACAAATTCAAAGATGGATTCTATTTTAAACATCCATCTGGTTCTCCTTGCATTGTTAATAAAGGAGCTACTCCTATAACTGCTGATTTAAAAGAAGCAGTAAGAAAGAAAATTGAAAAAGGAGAAAAACCTCCTTATATATTTCAAGTTTCAAATACAATAAATGAAAGGAGGTAAATAAAATGGTAACAATTACAATTACAAAAGACATTTACATTTCACCAATTCTTTCTGTTAGAGCTTGTGTTTATGTTGAAGCAGAAAATAAAAAAGAAGCAGAAAGAATAATTAAAGAAAGATTAGAACAAAAAGAAAAAGAAATAATTAAGGAAATTAAAGAAATGCAAAGAAAGTGTAAGCATCGTAATATAGTAGAACATAGACATTTGGATGGAAGTATTGGAATTTATTGTGCTGATTGTGGCAAATATTTATGTAGTAGAAATACATTGTTTGGTGATGATTTTCTTAAATTTAATCCCGCTAATTTTGGACGCAAATTCAGATGTAGAAAATGTGGCAAAGAGTTTATTTGGGGTGAAAATGACCAAGATTTTTGTGAACATTTAGATGGAAAACAGCCTTACCTATGGGTAGCATTAAATTTAATTGAATTTTTATAATTAAGGAGGGATAAAAATGCTCAAATTAACAAAATCTTCAGAACAAGAATTAAGAAATTATCATGTTGGTTCTGGTGTAATATTCTTAAATACTTCAAAAGGAATTTTGAAAATAAATA
>CAYLKS010000086.1:0-6339 GCA_964384205.1 uncultured bacterium
TCAGTTTGGTTTTTGACAAATTCTAAAGCCCAACCGTCTTGTTTTACTGCTTCTAGACAAATTTCTTTTGTTTGTTTTTTAACGAATTTTAGAGCACAACCATATTGTTTAACTGCTTCCAAACATTCTTTTTCGTTATCCCAATCGATTGGCATAATAACAATCCTTTCTAATTTTTATTTTTTTCAATTTAATTGTTGTTGTTTTCAAATATTCTCTTTTTAGTAAGAGGAATCTTTAAAAAAATAATGTATGTTTAGATTTATTATTTTTATATAAACGAGTGGGAAAACTGTCTGCTTCAACTGACGGAATAGTTATCTTCACCAAAAACCTCCTCAAACGTGGAAGCCTCCAGTTTTAGTCGTGGGTTGCTGATTTTTAATTTTTTGTGACTGACAGTTGTTGACAAACATTTAAAATTCTATGACAAGTTGTTGTAAATATTCGTTCCCATTGTTCTTTCGTATTAATTTTAATTTGATTATTTTTAAATAATGTTTTAATATCATCACTGATATGATTATACGGAATACATACACCTCTAGTTTTTTCCATGTTTTGAAACTTAGAGAATTTTGATTTATTTAAAAACTCACAATAAATAAATAATCCTGAACTACCTAATGTAAATACAGTTTTATTCGTAATAAAATTGTAAAGATTCATGCCATTAACCAAAAGAATATTTTTACCGTATTTACCAGGTATACCAATATCATGTAATTGAAAGTTTTTACAATTATTGTCAAATTTATTTTTAAATTTATTAATAATTTTAATAGATATATTAAATTTTTCTTTATTATCAATATCTGAATTTAATAAAACACCTTCAATAATTTCTGTTAAAATATCCTGTGTAAATTTAGTTGAATTACTTCTAACAATTTGTATACCTTTATGTTGTATTATTGGTTTTTCGAATATTTTTCCATCTTTGACGAGGATTTTATATGAGTAATTTTTTTTCACATCAATAAATACTATCGAATCAATTAGTAATTCAGATTTAAAATCAGTATAATTATATTTTGGATTAATATTCATTTTTGGAAGAAGATATTCATTTAAATATTTTTTGATAGAATTATTTATACTAACGGCTTTTTTTTGAGAAATATCAATTTTCTGTTGAATAGTCGGATTTTTATTCGATGTGGGTATAACTATATATATAGAATCAGTATCAGAATAAATAACATTCTTTAATATTCCAGGAATTTCTACTTCTTCATAAAAGTTTTTTCGAATCATTTTTTTCCCTTCACAATATAAAAAACCAGGCACAATTTTGTGCCTGGTGTTTAGTTTTGTTACATAGCAGATTTTTCGTTTGTTTATTGAGAAGATTTTTCGAGTTTTAAATGATGTAATGATTTTTTTATTAATACTATTTCATTTATTTTTATTTCTTTTTCTTCTCTTAAATTATTTGTTTTGTCTCTCCAAATATTATCACGAATTGTACCAGTGATGAAAACTTTATCACCTTTCTTCAGTTTGTTATATACATATCTTGCTGATTTTTCAAAAGCAACGACTTTAAACCAACTAACTGAATTAGTACCGTAATTTTTCACAATATTACTATTACTAACAGCTATTGAAAAGTTAGCTACTGGAGAGCCTTTTTTAGTTAAACGATAAATAGGATCAGCTTTTAAATTACCAGTTGCTATAAATACATTCATCAAAAATCTCCTTAATCGTAGAAGCCCTCGACTTTAGTCGTGGTTTAATATTTCAGTTCTGGGATGTAGAATCTTCCTTCTTGATAGAAGTCGTCTGTTAAAGCAGACGGAGTAGTTATATTTTAAAAGATTTTATTTCACATTTAAATTCGTTAGTTATAATGTTTCTTTTAATACTTATATCTTTGATAAAAAGATGAGGAAAAGTCAAATCAATCATATCAAATACTATTGGTTGTTGTTTTCCTTTAAATTCTCTTAAAATTCTTCCCACTACTTGTATTATACTTTTTTTACCAGATAAAGGACAAGCAATTATTAAAGAACTCAATTCTTGGAAATCAAAAGCGGCTCCAGCATATTTGTATGTAGCAACCAATACATTATCATTTTTTTTATCAATTTTATTTTCATCGCCATAAAATCTTCTATTTTTTATTTTTTTATTTGTTAAATAATCTGAAATCGTTTTTACTTGATTTTTTGTAAAAAATATTAATAAAATTTTGTGATTAATTGAAAGTAAATACTTTGTCATTTTATAAATAAGATCACAATATTTTAAAGATTTCGGTATTTCTTTATTATAAATAGCTCTTTTATGGTAAAGCTCTTTTAAAAATATTGTTTTATTAACAATTGTTTTAGGAAGATCAGATGAATAATATACAAATGTATATATTGGTTTTAATTCATAATTATTAGATTCAACGAGTATTTTACCAATTGTGTTTTCCATTAAAATTTTATGAACACCGGTATGAAATGGTGTTGCAGATAAACCTAAAATATTTTCTGTACGAAATAATAAAGAAACTTTTGAATATTTAGGAGCAGCAGATCCTTTATGTACTTCATCATATATTACTAAACCAAAATTAGCATTATCTATTTTTTTAAAAAAATTTTTAAAATTAATTTTAAATTTTGAATATAAACTTTGAACCATTGCTATACAAATTGATTTATCAACACTAAAGCAGTTTTGATATATTAAGCCTATATCATTATTTTTGATATTCGTAAAATTATGAATAGCTATAACCCATTGTTTAAGAAGATAATTATTATCAACAATAATCAATGTTTTAAGTCCAATTTGAATCGCAATATATAACGAAATAATTGTTTTTCCTATTCCTGGACGAGCTTTAATTATACCATTAATTTTATTATTATTTTCTTTGTATTTTTTTAATATAATATCAACTATATTTTTTTGCTCATTCCACAATTTTTTCGTAAATTTAATATCTTCATTAATTGTATTGTAAGGTAATAATATATTTTTTTCTTTTAACAAGTGACTAGGATAATTTTTCAAGAAATGTCTTGGAAGAAAGTAACAACCATCAATTTCTTTTAAAATCAAATCTGAAAACATTGTAATAAATTCTTGATTGAAATTTTCTAAATACTTTTGAATATCTTTTTCATGAATATAACACCACATTATTCTTTCAATCCTTTTTAATTAATCAGATCAAATGATCTTTTCAACCAACCTTTAATATATTTTATTGCTTTTTTTCTTAAAATTATAATTTTCATATAAAATTTAATTCTAAATAAAACATATCTATATGGTAATTCTTGATTATTACAGTTATCCATTGCTGTTAAAGTTTTATTACCCAATAAACCATCTACAACTAAATTATCAATTTTGAATGAATTAATAGTTTGTTGTAGTATTTTAACCGCCCGTTTGTAACCTAAGTTAACACAAGAATCGAAATAAATTAATCTTAATTTATGAGAAATTAAATTACATTTAGTCTTTTTCCAATAATTATTATAATAAATTTCTTTAGCTTGATCTATAGTTAAATTCTTAATATCAATATTTGGAAATGCACGTTTCGATATTCCGTATTTCGTTTCTCCACCTGGGTCGTCCTTATCAAACGAGTATCCACCTTCCCACTTAAGAACAAAATTTATAGCGTCATCAAATTCTTTTTTAAACATATTATGTCTTTTCCTTATTAAGATTTTTAATTTGAGTGTCCCAAAGACCAGCAGTTCGATAAATTGTTGAACAATTTGGACATCTAAATTCTAGAATACCAACTATATTAATATCCCAATCAAATGTTACACTCATCGTTTTTCCGCACTGACAAGTTATACTAATATTTGGTCTCTCTACTTGAACTTTTTTGGTATTTAAATCTATTTTATTCGACATGATATTTTATATAAACCTCCTTCTTAAATTTAAAAAGTTGAAAGTTGAGAAAGTTTTTCTCGTAATAATTTTTCAATATAATATTTTTTATTCATACTGATATTTATATTGATATCATTCTCATTGTTATTGGTAATCATAGAACATTTGTTAAATGGAGAATTAATAATTTTCACACTAACGATATTGTCTTCGATTAAATATTTTTTTTTACCTTTTGAATCTATAAAAATTTTAAGAATTTTATTATTTTCAATTTCTTTAACGTCGAAAAATGTTAAATTTGAAGTGTCTAATTTTTTTTCAATTTTAGGTTGAGTGACAGAACTCGATTTAATTCTAATCTTGTTATCAAATAGTTTATAAATATTTTCGAAACTTTTATTCCAGATATTAATCATTTTTTCGTTTCGTAACGAAGATGGATGAATAACCGGAATAATTTTTTTGTTAACAATCTTACCAGATAATGTTGTGATTTTGCCGTTGATATTAAAAATATTTAACACATCAGTACCTAATAAAATAATATAACTGCTTTTGAAAGTTTCAAATATCTTCTTAAAATTATTAATACAGTATGAATATGTTTCGTTTGGTATTTCACTTGCTGAATTAGTCGAACACATTACAACATTTGTTATCAACCATTTAACATTTTTTGGTAAAAGTGATATTTTTTCTCTAAGTTTTTTACCTGATACACCAACAAAAGGTAAACCAATTTCCGCTTCAGTTTTACCAGGATTAATACCAACAAACATTAAATCAATAGGTTCGATTTTATTAACATTAGTATCTAAAACAACAAGTTTAGATTTGTTAAGTTTACATTTTTCACAATTAATATTAGTTAATTTATTATCAAAAAAAGTTTGAATAAAATTACGAATATCTTTTGAAAAATTCTTATTTTCTTTTATTAATGATAATTGTTGATTTTGAGGTTCGATATCAATTGTTGTTTTATTATTTATTAATTGATCGATTTTCATTATATCAACATCATTTATAACATTTAGTTGAAATAATTTATAAAAAAAATTCAATTCGATCTTATTATAATATTTATTAAAAATTGTTTTAAAATAAACATCTAATAATGTTATAATTTTATCACGATTTTTATCTTTATTAAAATCGGATTTAAGATACACTAAATATTTTTTATTATCAATATTATTTAATTTTAATATTAAAGCAAAATTATTAATAAACTTAATAATATTTTCTTTTGAATTTTTACCTTGAAATAAACTACTCCATACATAAATATCATTAATATATTTATTTAAATAATGAATTATTTTTGGATTGAAATAAACATACGTAAAAAGCCTTTTTATTATGTATTGATCATATTTATAAAAATTTACAATTTTACTTAGTTGTGAAGGATTAGGATTAGTCACATAATTAACTAATTGTTTCAAACCTTCAATGTAATCGACTTTTTTTTTAGATTTTATTTGTATTTGTTTTTTAGTAGATTTTTTCATCAAAAACCTTCTCAAGCGTTGAAATTCTGGTTTTAGCTGTAAAAGTGAAACGCTGGTTTTTTAATTTGTAACAATAGCAATCTACTTTCTGTAAAAGAAACGGGCTTTCATCTGTCGGTTGAAGCAGACAGTTTTTCAGCCCGTTTTTTATAAATTACAATCTCCAAAGTGTTTTAGTTGACATTTTCAAATATTACTTTAAATCTTTCATAATGTCTCCCACTATTTCATCTATGGAAGTTCGTATTTCAGATTGTTTTTTAACTCCTCCACCACGTTTGATACTACTTTTTTCACGAGTAAGATTTTCACTAATATACTCTTCAACTTTCTTCTCTTTTACTTCGTCTCCTTTTGCATTTTCTCTAAGAGTTTTCTTTATATCCATCAAAATTCTATTGATTTGTGATTTAGTTAAATTCAACTCCTCTGCCATGTCTTGATAACTTTTACTTCTAACATTTTTAATGACAAACTGAATGTCTGATTGTTCAATTTCTTTTTTCTTGTTTTTAACAACATTATCGTTTGGTAGTTTTTCAATTTCTTCGAATAATTGTTCTGACATGTTTATTTTTCCTTTTTTGAGTTAAATTAGTATATTTTCGAGGTTATTTCATCAACAATATCTTTAATTACTCCTCTAATTTTTCCAGTTCTTTTTTCACCACTACGAGTAAGATTTTCAGTAATATACTTTTCAACTTTCTTCTCTTTTACTTCGTCTCCTTTTGCATTTTCTCTAAGAGTTTTCTTTATATCCATCAAAATTCTATTGATTTGTGATTTAGTTAAATTCAACTCCTCTGCCATGTCTTGATAACTTTTACTTCTAATATTTTTGATGACAAACTGAATATCTGATGGTTCAATTTCTTTTTTTGTTTTTTTCTTTTTAGTATTATCTTCGATCACAATATTATCATCAACTTCTTCATTATCTTCGATCACAATA
>CAYLKS010000086.1:6439-9897 GCA_964384205.1 uncultured bacterium
ATCATCAACTTCTTCATTATCTTCGATCACAATATTATCATCAACTTCTTCATTATCTTCGATCACAATGTTATCATCATCGATTTCTTCATCAGGTTTGATGAATGGAAATTCAGCCATTTTAATTCTCCTTTTTTAGATTAATGATTAATTTTAATACCACTAAATAGGTTCAATGTTATCAATTATATTTTTAAAAACACAATCTTTATTAAACAGTAATTTTTTTTTGATGTCATTGTTGGTAACTACTAACAATAGATTTCGTAATGATTTTTCATCATTAGGATATTCAACAATGTACTCATAATTATTTCTAATAGCTACATCTAATTGATCTGGATTCATTTCTCCTAAACCTTTAAAACGAGTTATTGTAAAACCTTTATTTTTATATTTTTTTACCTCCTCAAATTTATAAATTGGAACGAATTTTTTATTTTTTGTTCCACCGTACAATGGTGGAATTATTACTGATAAATTCCCATCTTTAATTATATCTGTTGCATATTTTTGAAAAAATAATATAACTAATACAGAAATATGTAATCCATCAGCATCAGCATCTGTTAATATTTTAACTTTTTTATATCGTCTATTATTAACACTTCCTAACGATTCAAGCAAATTTTTAGTTTCAACATTATCAATAATTTTATCATAAGACTTTGTTTCAGCATTAATAATTTTTCCTTTTAATGGGAATGAAGCTTCATTTTTTTTATTTCTAATTACTTTTAATGTTCCATCTGCTGAATCTCCTTCCACTATAAATAAAGTTTCACCTGGAATTTCAATACAATCTCGAAGTTTATTTGATGCTGAAACTTTTTTAAATGAATTTTGTTTAACTACTTTTTTTCGAAATTTTCTCTCAAGATTTTTTTGAATGATATCGATAATATTATCATTTTTTATAAATTTGTCAATTTTAAAATCTAGAGGATTAATAAATTCTTTTGAAATATCTAAAATCATCTTTTCTTTTGCTGGCCCATTAAATTTTGGATTAGAAATTCTTAAACTAATATATATTCTAAAACCACTCAAAAATTCATGATCAGCTAATTTTTCTGGTAACTGTAGTTTATTTTTTAACAATAATTTAAGTTTTTCTGCTATCTTCGAACTAAAATGTTTCAAAAACAAACCTTTACAACTACGAAGATTAACATCAGAACCTTGAATCAAATTTGTTTCTTTTGGAATAACTGCTAAATATATTTTAATATATTGATTTCGAATTTTATGTTCTAACAAATATAATTTATGTTTTTTATCAATAGATAAAACTGTTCGAACATATTTATCAAAAGACATATCATTTAAAACATTATTATTAAAAGCAATCCGACAGTTATTATAATGAGCTTTAACTAATAATAATCGATTTATTATCGGTTCAAAATCAAAAATCTCAGATTTAAAATATTTCTTGTTCGGTTTAAAACCAATAAGTGTTGAATATTTTTGTTTATCTTGTTTTAAATATCGTTTTTTTAGAAAACCTTCTTCGAATTCATATACAAAAATATTATTTTTATTTATTTTATCTCGAACAAATACATGCACCCAATTAGATAGAGCATTAACAGAAACTAAACCTATTCCATGTTGTCCGAAAAGTGTCTGATTGTCATCTAATTCGAATTTTGCTCCACTAAACAAAATAGTGAAAATAACTTCAATACTATCTTTTTCTTCTCCATTTTCTAATTTTGTTAATTCACCAACCGGTAATCCTTTTCCATTATCTGCTATCCAAATAGAATTTTCTTTATTATTGAAAAAAACATCAATTTTATTAGCATTACCTTCTGATAATTCATCAAAAGCATTATCTAAAACTTCGTTAACTAAATGATTTGGATTATTATTTTCTCCAATAAAAATTTCTGATCGTTTTTGAATAATTTCAATCGAATTTAAAACTTGTATTTTCTGATGATTTTCCACAAATCTATGCGTATTTAATTACGCAATCCTCCTTTCCAGTAAAAATCAATTTCGAAAAAAATAAAACAATATTATTTATATTATTTTTATATGAAAAATTTGAATGTTAAATTTTAAAACTAGCTATAATGGGAAAAACAAATATTTTTAAATATGAAATAGTTGAAATTTTTTTTATATTTTTATTATATTTCCCATTTATATCTAAATACATATCATTAGAACATTTATAATAATTGTTCAATAATGATAATCCATTATACAAAATAATATTTAAATAATCCTCTGAATAAATCTGCTGAATCTCTCGAAAATCAATTTTTTCGCCGTTAATATAATTATTTAAAATATTATATAAATTATCAGGTAAATATTTATAAGTACCTTTTATTGATAATTTATTATCTTTAAATAAAAAACTAGTTCTATTATTTCTAAGATAAAATTTATATTTAGTTATATTAAAATTAAATTTAAATTTATTAACGACCAAATTTATGAAAGGTTTAGATGTTGTTAGTAAATCATATTCGAAATTTTTAATTAATTCATCTGTAATGCTTAACAATATACCATCTTTTTTCAATTCAAAAACAAAAATATTAGGTATGTTTTCAGCAACAACACCAACAATTAGTATTTTACAAATTATATTTAACTGTTTAATATAAGGTTTAAAGTTTGTTGCTATAAAAATATTTTTAGCTTTTTTAGTTTTTTTACTTTCAATAATTTTTACAATTTTATGATTTTTTCCAAAAGTAGCTTTAATTATAGAAGGAAAAGCACTTTCAACATCTATATCAACTGTCAAATTATTAGTATTCGATATTAACTGTTTCTGACTGTCAGCTAAATAATATACATAATTTGAATCAATCGAAATTAAATGTTTGATAGTTTGACCAAAATCAATTTGTGAATAAATTTTAAATAATTCTCGAAAAAAATTTGAAGAAAAAAACATATTATACAAATCCCAGTGACAAAAAACTCCTCAAACATGGAAGAATTGTCTAAAAAAAAACAAAAAATCAACTCAGCTTTTTGAACTTTTTACAGGTTCAACTCCACAGTTTTAAAAACCACTGTGGAGTTGCTGAGTTTGATTGTTAATATTTATATTCTCTAAACTGTACATGAGAGAATACACTTTTTTCTATTGTTTCTCCAGTTTTTTCGTCGAATTCTTTTTGAGTCCTCCTTTCTGTTGTTGCGTGTACAATAACTCGATTATTGAGTTTTTTAGAATGTAACACACACGAAACCATACATGGTTCTCCTTGTAGAAGAACGATGTCGTTTGGTGCTGTATTCTCTATTAACCAACTAATAAGGTTATTTTCAACGTATTCGTTGACTTGACTTGTTGTAAAATGAGGATCTATAACTCCAATTTTTGGAGCTTGAATTATCTCAATTTCTTCTCCGAAAGTTTTAAAGATGTCTTTTTTTTGTTCTTCTGAAAGGTCGTGAGCCATTGCTACAACAAATTTTCTCAT
>CAYLKS010000087.1:0-9510 GCA_964384205.1 uncultured bacterium
CATTCAAATATTTAATCCTTTTTTATTATTATATATCATGGTTTTCTATATTTATTGTATAAGCTTTTTTCTGAATTTTATCGACTTTTATTTCTACAAATTAGAAAAAATTGATTGACATTGTTAAAAATTATTATATATTATATATAACTAATTAATTTAAATTTAAGGAGAGATTTTATGAAAATTCAACTGAAAAATGTTATGTTTCTATTGTTCATTGTTTTATTTTTAGGTACAACAACTAATTTCGCAAAATCAGGGTTAAATTTGGGTTTTAATGGTATAGGCGGACATATTGGATATGTTATGCCAGAGGACCCGATTGATAATACACTTGATTTTGGAGTACAGGCTGATTTGGGTAATTATAATAATCAAATATTTTTTACTGCTTTTGTTGATTATTGGTCAAAATCATATAATACCGGCAATTATGAATGGTCATACTCAGTAACTACACTTGGTCTATTGGGCAAATATTATTTTAAAGAAACCAGCGGTTTTAAACCTTATGTTGGAGCAGGACCTGATTTCATTATCAGTTCATGGGAATCAAAATACAAAGGGCCGGACTATGGATATATATTTGACTTAAATCTCAGTGATTCTGACTCTAAAATAGGAATAGATATTGCTGCTGGTGCTGATAAAAAATTATCTGATAATATGAAATTATATGCTGAAGCTAAATACCATATTGGCGGTATTGACCAATTTGTTATTAATGTAGGAGTTACATATCTTTTAGGAAAAAAATAAGACTTTTAATATTAACAGAAAAGCCTATACTATTTTTATTAGTATAGGCTTTTTTTTGTAGTAATAAATATGGCTTAAAGAATATTTTTTATATTATCAAAGAGCAAAGTATCGGGTTTTATTTTCATAGATTTTTTTAATTCTTTTTTAAATTCTTTAATTTGCCCCATTTTAAGATAGGTTAATCCTAATTCAAAATGGGCTTTTTGATTTTCAGGGGCTAATTTAATAATATTTTTATATATATTTACCGCTTTTTGTAGCTTTTTATTCTGGAAAAGGATAAATGCGTAATTTAGATTATATTCAATATTGTTAGGGTATAGAAGTATACATTTTTCTATATATTCTAATGCAATGTCGTATAGTTGTTGATAGACATAGCATAGGGCAAGATTATTATAAGCATCTGGAAAATATTCATCTAATTCAATTGTTTTTCGGAAATATTCAGCGGCTTTTTGATAATTTTTTTTATCGAAATAGAAGCAGCCTAAATTATAAAAAGCATCTGGAAAATATGGATTATAATTAATTGCTTTTTCATAATGTTTTAAAGCAAGTTCTTCATTTCCAGAATCATCATAAGCAACAGCCAGGTTAAAATGTGCATTTGCATCTCTTTTGTTAAGCTTTAGCGATTTTTCATAATATTCAATTGCTTTTTGAATATTTTTATGGTTATGACATACCAGTCCTTTTGTATAGTAGTATGTCGAATTGGTTTCTTTTTCAGGGATTATTGAAGAAATATTATTTTGTAATTCTGGATTTTCATATTCCAGTATATTTAACGTATAGAGAGTCCAGAAAAAATCTGGATTTTTTTCTAATGATTTTTTGAATAAATTTAATTTTTCTTTTATATCTTGAGCCATTAATGCTTTTATATATGTAAATGTTTCATTGTCATCAGATAACAATAAATTATCATAATCAATATCTTGTAATTGTTGTCTAAAATTTTTTCTAATTTCTAAATAGAGGATATGAGATGGAACAAAATAAGGATATTGATCGATAGATACTTGTAAATAATTAATTGCATTATCAAAATTTTTTTTTAAATAAAAATTCCATGCTATATAAAAACTTTCCCGAGCTTTATATCTGTTATTCATATTCTTTCATACCTTTTTTTATTTGATTAATATAAAACGATGCTATTTTTTCATATCTAATATCTTTTAATAGTTCCTGAAAATAAAATAGTGCTTGTTTTTTATTATTAAGTTTTAAATAACTTCTTCCCATTAAATAATTGTAATAAGATAGATAGATACTAATTTTGTTTTTATCTATATTTTGAAACAGAGATATTACTTTTTGAGGTTTATTCTGTTTAAGAAAAATTTCTGCTTGAAGGATATTAAATTTTAGAGAATCGTCCCATAATTTAGATACTTTAAGCCCTTTTTTTATTAATAGAGTCGATTTTTTTATCTGTTCTTTTGAAAAAAATTGTAGAGCCAATGCATAATAAGCATCGACTCTATTGGAATCAGATTTGATAATTTTTTCTAAACTGTCCTGAGATAAATTTAGACTTTTTAGAGAGTATAGAAAATTATTATTCTCATTTATATTTTTTGATTGAGCATAAAATGTAGTAGTTATCAGAATAACTATACTCTGGATTAAATAAATTAAATTTCTTTTTTGATTTTTTCTACCCATTGTCTTGCACCAGGGAATGAACCTAATTTTTGGAACACTTTAAGAGATTGTTTCTTTTTACCAACCCTGTATAGAGCTTCACCATAGTAAAAAGTTGCTCTTTTATTTCTTTTATTTGCAGGGTATTCTTCATAAGTTGAAATTACTGCGCTATATTTATTTGCATCTAAATAGGTTCTAATTAACAATTCGTATACTTTTCTTTTCCTTCCTGAAGGAACACGAAGGGAGAGCACTTTTTTGAAATTTTCAATTGCATCATTGTATTTATTCATGAAGTAAGCTGCTTTTGCCATGCCGTAAAAATTTCTATAGTCTTTAGGTTTTAATTCACTTGCTTTTTTATAATTATCATAAGCTAATTTGAATTTTTTCATTACTAAATAAGTAGAACCCAATTGAGAGAATGCTTTTTCATATTGTGGATTTTTTGCAGCAGCTTGTTGAAAAAAATCAACTGCTTTTGACAGATTGTTCATTTTTTTGTACGCTAATCCCATTGCATATAATACCTTATAATTATCAGGAATTAATTGCAATGAAGCTTGATATTCACTTATCGCTTTCTGGTAATCTCCTTTTCTAAGGGCATTATTACCATTTTGGTAATGTTCAGCAGCTTTCACATTTCCTTTAAAAGTAGGATCATTAACTTCTTTTACTATTTTTTGTTTTTTTTCTGCAAAACTAAGGGTAGAAAAAGAAGTTAATGCAAAAATAATCATAATTAAGAATGTAAGTTTTCTCATGAGAGACTCCTCCTTTGCTTTTTCTTTACTTTAAAACAAGTTAGTTAGATCTATTATCCACTATCTATGGGATGAATTCGCCAATCTATTTCGGGATAAAATTCTTCTATTTTTCCGTCTGGAGTTTGAATAACAACTCTTTTTATATTAGCATTTGCAATCATCGCTTTACATTGGTTACAGATGAAGTAATGTCCATATACATAGATTGTTGCATTATTAGTAGAATGACCATTTCTTGCTGCAAGTGCTATAGCATTTGATTCTGCATGGGAACCTACAGCTCTACATTTTTCAAGTTGGGTTCCTGATTTGATATTATGTTTATCTCGATAACACCAGCCAATTTCAAGGCAATTCGGTTGATATTGAGGTGCGCCATTATATCCTGTGGATACAATATCTTTATTTTTTACAATGACTGCTCCAACTTGATTTCTTAAGCATGATGAACGTGTAGCAACAACTTTTGCAATATTTAAAAAATATTGATCCCAGCTTGGTCGTATTCTTTTTTCACTTTTATTTTTTGCCATTTTAACTTATTTTAGAACCGCTCTTTACATTTTTATCTACGGTTAATAATGAAAGGTTCCCTTTTTTTTCTTTTGCAGCAAGTAGCATACCCTCAGATATTTCTCCCATTAGTTTTGCAGGCTTTAGATTATTTACTATTACAATAGTTTTACCAATTAGTTCATCTGGATTATAATATTTTCCAATACCTGCCACAATTTGTTTTGTTTTATTACCAACTTCTACTTGCAGTTTCAAAAGCTTATCTGATTTTTTTATTTTTTCTGCTTTTATAATTTTTGCTACTTTTAAATCCAGTTTTGCAACATCTTCAATTGAAATTAAATTATCATCCTCTTCCTGAACTTTTTCTTGTTTGTTTTCATAAAAAATTTCTTTTTTGTCAATACGAGGGAATAGAGCATCAATTTTACTCAAATTAATTTTTTCTAAGTTATCTATAAAAGTAAAACTATCCTTTACTGAATTAATATTTGAAATTCCAAAAGAGTTTAACAATATTTTGATTTTTTCAGGCATAATAGGATAGAGAAAAACTGCTGATTTAAGAATAGAAACAGAAGCAGTGTATAAAATTTGATTAATTCTTTCTGTTTGATTTTTTTCTTTTGCTAATTTCCAAGGAGCAGTTTGTTCTAAGTATTTATTAATTGACCTAACAACAGTTAATGATTCTTCAATAATAATATTAAGTTTTAATTCCTCTAAAAGATTTGGTATTTTATTTAATAGATTTAAGGAAAAAGAAAGTAGATTTTTATCTATTTCTTCTAAAGATGCAGGTTTTTTTATTAAACCATCAAGATAATTGAAAACCATTTTGTTAATTCTATTTAATAAATTTCCGAGATCATTAGCAAGATCGGAATTGATTCTATCTATCATTGATTCTTCGCTAAAGTTAGCATCATGTCCTAATGACATTTCTCTCATTAAGAAATATCTAAAAGCATCGACACCGTATTTATCTATTAGTTCTAAAGGTTTTACCACATTGCCTTTTGATTTACTCATTTTATCATTATCAATAAGCCACCATCCGTGAGCTAATATATGTCGGGGAGGTTCTACATCAAGAGCTTTTAACATAATCGGCCAGTATACTGCATGAGTTGTTAGAATATCTTTACCAATGAGATGATAATCAGCAGGCCATGTTAGATTGAATTTTTCATTATTGAAAAGATAGCCGGCACCTGTTATATAATTTAACAATGCATCGAACCATACATAGCATACATAATTTTCATCAAAAGGTAATGGTATTCCCCAGGAGAGCCTGCTTTTAGGACGGGATATACAAAGATCATTTAATGGTTGTCGTAAAAAACCTAATACTTCATTCTTTCTGAATTCAGGTACCACAAAGTCAGGAGTATTCTTGATATGATCAATTAGCCAATTTTGATATTTGCTCATTTTGAAAAAATAGTTTTTTTCACTAATTTTTTGGACTTCCCGATTACAGTCTGGACATTTTCCATCTATAAGATCTTTTTCCGTCCAGAATCTCTCACATGGAATACAGTACCAGCCATCATAATCTGCAGGATATATATCTCCATTTTCATAAAGTTTCATTAGAGAATTTTGCACTACCTTAACGTGGTCATCATCAGTAGTTCGAATAAAATAGTCATATTCAATATTTAATTTTTCCCATAGATTTTTGAATACAACGGAAAGTTCATCACAGTATTTCTTTGGATCTTTATTCGATTTCGCTGATGCTTGTTGTACTTTTTGGCCATGTTCATCAGTACCGGTTAGGAAATAGGTTTTATATCCAAAGAGCTTGAAGAATCTATTTATAACATCTGCGAGTATTGTAGTATAAGCATGTCCAATATGAGGTTTATCATTTACATAATATAAAGGAGTAGTAATATAGAATTTTTTTTCAGAATTCAATTTTAAATACTCCTTTTATTTACCAATAAATTCTTGATATTCATCATAAGTCATCAAATCATTTAAATCATCATTATTACTCATTTCGACTTTTATAATCCATCCTTCGCCAAAGGGATCTTTATTGATTAGTTCTGGTTGATCGTTAAGATTTGAATTAACTTCAATAACTTTGCCATTTACAGGAGAGAAAATATCTGAAACAGCTTTAACTGCTTCTAAAGTGCCAAAGCTTTCCATTTTTACAACTTCTGATCCAGTTTCTGGTAATTCTACATATACTATATCGCCTAATTCACCAGCAGCATAATCTGAAATTCCTATTGTAGCAATATTACCTTCTACTAAGACCCATTCATGTTCTTTTGAGAATTTCATGTTTTTTGGATCCATAATAAATACTCCTTTTTGATATTAAATTTTAATATAAAATAATGGCTGGTTAGCTTCAATTGATTCACCATTTTTTACAAGAATTTTATCTATTGTACCGGAAACTTCAGATTCTACTTCATTCATAACTTTCATTGCTTCTATTATACACAAAACATCACCTGTTTCAATTTTATCGCCTTCTCTCACATAAGGTTTGGCATCTGGTGAAGGAGCTCTATAAAATGTTCCCATAATAGGTGCTTTTACAACGAAAATATTTTCTGGAATTTTTTCTTCTTTATTTTGAGTTTCAGATTTATTCTCAATCTGTGTTTGTTCATCCTGGGTATCTTTTTCTGGAGTAAGGTTTGTTTTTTGGATTTCTTCTTTTTCGGCTGATAAGGGTTCATCAGATATTGTTATTGGTTTTTTGTAATTAACTAACCGTATAGAAGAAAAAAGGGTTTTATATTCAATTTCTGCTAATTCATTATCTTTTAATAAGTTTATAAGATATTCTAAAATATCTTTTTTCACGTTATACCCTTTCTATATATTTTTTTGTTCTTGTATCAACTTTTATTTTGTCTCCAATATTTAAGAATAATGGAACCTGCACAGTAGCGCCTGTTTCTAATTTAGCTGGTTTTGAGCCACCAGATACAGTATCTCCTCTGATTCCTGGATCTGTTTCAACAATTTCAAGTTCAACAAAATTAGGCAATTCTATACCCAGTATTTCACCTGTTTCACTATAAGTTAGCACATTGCATACCATATTTTCTTTTAAGAATAGTTTATTATCACCTAATAAATCTTCATCAATAGGTATTTGTTCGAAAGTTTCCATATCCATAAAATAATAGGATTGGGAGTCATTGTATAGGTATTGCATTTCACGTGTTTCTAAACGTGCGATTTCTATTTTTTCACCAGCATTGAATGTTTTATCAATTATTTTTTTATTTCTAACATTGCGGAGCTTTGTTCTAACAAAAGCACCACCTTTGCCGGGTTTTACATGTTGGAATTCAAGTATAATATAAATATCGTTGTTTAAGATAATTGCGAGTCCGTTTTTGAAATCAGCAGTAGTAGCCATTAAGCCTCCTTTACACTGTTTTGTTTTTTTAGTCTTTCATATTCGGTGCGAAATTTTATATTATCGGGAAATTTTTCCAGAAGACCTTCATAAACTTTAGCCGCTGAATCTATATCTCCTGAATCTTCATAATTTTTTGCTAAAAGTTCTGTTATTTCTGTAGAGTCATTATTTGAGCTATCATTATTTGCTACTTCATTAAAAACATTTCTAATTTCATTTAATTCTTTTTGATCAATCCCAAGAAATTTAAAAGCATCAGGTTCTTCCATCTGTGGTTCTTTTTCAATAAATTGTTGAACATCATTTATTTTGTCTATAATAACATGACTCATAGGGTCATAATCTAAAATTTTTTGAAAAAAATTCAAGGCTTGTTCGTAATTTTTTTCAGTATAAAAAATTTCTCCTAATAATTTTAGAATAACAAGGTTCTCAGGATATACTCCATATATTTTCATTAAAATTTCTTTAGCTTTGTCTTTTTCTGATATTTCGAGTAAAATTTTTGACATAAGAATATTTGCAAATAAATTGTAAGGTTCTCTATTGACAATTTCTTCTAATATATTAATAGCAGTATCAGACTGACCATTTTTATAATACACATCAGCAATAACTATTTCCCATATAGTTTTATTTTTTGTTTTTTTTAATTGTTTTTTTAGGAATTTCATTGTCTTTTCAAATGATGGCTGAATAAACTTCATAATTTTCTAAGATATTGCTATAGAGATTAAAATAGAATAAAACTTTGATAAGTCAGAATCCGCTCTGGATGTTAACACAATAGGGATCTTACTTCCAGCAATTGTTGCTGCAGGAGCAGCACCTGCAAGATATGCTAAGGATTTATATGCAACATTAGCTGCAATTATTTCCGGAAAAACTAATACATCAGCATCACCGCCAACAGTAGTGTCTATTTTTTTCACTTCTACACTGTGTCTGGAAACTGCATTATCTAATGCTAAAGGCCCATCAAAATCGATATTGCCTAATTGATGGCGTTTTGCCATTTGAGTCAAAATTGCTGCTTCTTCTGTTTCCGGCATTTTTTCCGGATTAACTTTTTCTACAGCACAAATATAGGCAATTTTAGGCCTTTCTATACCTAATTTATAACATACATCCGCAGCATTTTTTATAATTTGGATTTTTTCTTTAACTGTTGGTTTAATATTTAAAGCTGCATCTGTTATCATTAATGGCTTATGATAATGTTCTAATTCAAAAAGAGCTACATGACTTAAAATTCCGGATACAAGCCCATTTTCTTTTTTTAAAATTGGTCTTAAATAGTCTTTTGTACTTATTAAGCCTTTCATAAATACATTTATTTCACCTTTTTTGGCAAGTTCAACTGCAAAATTTGCTGCTTCTTCAGGCTTTTCATAATTATATATAGTTATACTATCTAATGAATAATTTAATTCTTCACAGATTTGCTTTATCTGCTTTTCATTTCCTATTAATATAGGTTCTACTAACTGCTTATTGTAAGCATCAAATACAGCCTTGATAGAATCCTTATCCTCTGCTGCAATAAGTCCTATTCTTTTAGACGGTAAATCTTTAATTTTTTGTTCTAATTCTTTTAAACTTTTCATTTGTTAACCCCTCTCTGAATTTAAGATTAATACCTTTGTAAATAATACAGTTGGCATAGCAGGGTAATATAGTATTTTATTATAATAATAATCTCCATAATTGTCAATGTATAAATCACTTCCTATACCTTTTATCTTATTTAGAAAGCTGAATACATTATCTGCTACAAAGTTATTTTCAATGATTTTATCCTTTTTGCCATTTTTTAATAAATACCCGGATTTTATTCTAAATATAAAGTTGCCTGTATTAATGTCAAAAATAATATTATCGATTTCTTTTATTAAAATGATGTTTTCGTTGGCAGTTAGCAAATCTTCTTTTTTGTCTGTACCTGGTTCTATATAAATAGTTGTTGGCGCAATTAATGTTTCTCCATTGTTATTGATAAAAAAGGATCTGCCGCTTTTTCCTCTTTTGTTCGCCCAATTATCTAATATTCCCAGAAATGAATCATTGATTTTACCATTTTCAATCAATAATTCTTCGGAAATTTTATTGCCTTCAAAGTCGAACAATAAATTTATACTACTATTTGATAATTTGGGGTTATCTATTACAGATAAGAATTTAGGTAATTTATATTTTTTTACTATTGTATTTTTTATTAAAATATTTTTATAATCGAAAAATGGAAATAGACATTTTGCAAGGAATGTTCCAGTTTGACCAGAATCAAAGATAATATCGTAAGTATCAGGAGCTAACGTTTCCTTTGATAGTTTGCTGTCCTCTTCTATTTTATTTTTAAAATAAATAAATAAATTTTCCATTTCTTTACCGGAT